>JBGOTH010000351.1:0-4212 GCA_041476345.1 Methylomirabilia bacterium | reverse complement strand
CCGCGCGCGCCCGGTCGATCTCGTCCGGGCGTTCGGCGCTGTCGGCCAGGATGATGACCTTGTCGTTGCGCACTTCGGCGAAGCCTCCGGCGACGACGAGGTGGTGCTCGGCGCGACCGATCCGATACGTCACGATGCCGACGCCGAGCGTGGTGAGGAACGGCGCGTGCCCGGGAAGGACGCCGAAGTAGCCTTCGATGCCCGGCGCGACGACCTCGTCCACCGTTTCCGCGACCACCAGCCGCATCGGCGTGGTGATCTCGAGCGTCAGTTGTTCCGCCACGTTCCCCGCCCCTACACGACGGCCCGGAGCTTCGCGGCCTTCTCGATCGCCTCGCCGATGTCGCCGACCATGTAGAAGGCCTGTTCGGGAAGCTCGTCGTGCTTCCCTTCGACGATCTCCTTGAAGCTCTTGACGGTGTCCGCCACCTTGACGTAGCGCCCCGGCGATCCGGTGAACTGCTCGGCGACGAAGAACGGCTGCGACAGGAAACGCTGGATCTTGCGGGCGCGGGCGACCGCCAGCTTGTCTTCGTCGGACAGCTCTTCCATGCCGAGGATCGCGATGATGTCCTGCAGGTCCTTGTACCGCTGCAGGATCAACTGCACGGCGCGCGCCGTCTGATAGTGGTCCGCGCTCAGGATGTTCGGGTCGAGGATGCGCGAGGTCGACGCGAGCGGATCGACGGCGGGATAGATCCCGAGCTCGGCGATCTGCCGCGACAACACCGTGGTGGCGTCGAGATGCGCGAACGCCGTGGCCGGCGCCGGGTCCGTGATGTCGTCGGCGGGAACGTAGATCGCCTGCACCGACGTGATCGACCCCTTCTTCGTCGACGTGATGCGCTCCTGCAGCTGGCCCATCTCCGTGCCTAATGTCGGCTGGTAGCCGACGGCGGAGGGCATGCGGCCGAGCAGAGCGGACACCTCTGATCCTGCCTGGGTGAATCTGAATATGTTGTCGATGAACAGAAGAACGTCTTGTCCTTCTTCATCCCTGAAGTACTCGGCCGCGGTGAGCGCGGTGAGCGCCACGCGAAGACGCGAGCCCGGCGGCTCCGTCATCTGCCCGAAGATCAGCGCCGTCTTCTCGAGAACGCCCGACTCCTTCATCTCGTGATAGAGGTCGTTGCCCTCGCGCGTGCGCTCACCCACGCCGGCAAAGCACGAGATGCCGCCGTGCTGCTTGGCGATGTTGTTGATGAGCTCCTGGATGAGCACGGTCTTGCCGACGCCGGCGCCGCCGAAGAGGCCGGTCTTCCCACCCTTCGTGTACGGCTCGAGGAGGTCGACGACCTTGATGCCGGTCTCGAACATCTCGACTCTCGTGGACTGATCCTCGAATGCGGGCGCCGGACGATGGATCGGATACATCTTCTTGGCGTTGATCGCGGGGCCTTTGTCCACGGGCTCACCGACGACGTTCAGAATGCGGCCGAGCGTCTCCCTGCCGACGGGAACCATGATCGGCGATCCGGTGTCGTTGACCGACATGCCGCGCGTGAGACCGTCCGTCGACGCCATGGCCACCGCGCGCACCTGGGCCTCGCCGAGGTGCTGGGCCACCTCGAGCACGAGCTTCTGCGAGTACGCGAAGATGTCCTTGTTCTCGACGCCCTGGACCTCGAGCGCGTTGTAGATGGCGGGTAGCTCGCCCGCCGGGAACTCGATGTCGACGACAGGGCCGATGACTTGCGTGATCTTGCCCGTGCTCATGCCCCCGCTCCTTGTTTGAGCGCCTCGGCGCCGCCGACGATGTCGAGCAGCTCCTTGGTGATCTTTTCCTGGCGCGCCTTGTTGTACTGGATGGAGAGAATTTCGATCATGTCCTTGGCGTTCGTCGTCGCCGCCTCCATCGCCGTCATCCTGGCCCCGTACTCGCCGGCGAGCGACTCCATGAGCGCGCGGAAGACCTGCATGCGGACGTGGCGCGGCAGGAGATCTCCGAGGATGGCCTCGGCACTCGGCTCGTAGATGTAGTCGGCGGGCGCGTCCGGGGTCGTGCCCTCGGCCTCCGCTTTCGGGATGGGGAGGAGCTGGACGCGGACGGGCCGCTGCACCGCGACGGACCGGAACTCGTTGTACATGAGGTGGACCTCGTCCACCTCCCCGGCGATGTACTGAGACATGAAGTAGTCGGCGAGCTCCTCGGCGTGACCGTACGCGAGCCGGTCCCAGAAGCCGATCATGTCGCGCTTGATCGTGAAGGGCCGGCGCCGGTAGAAGTCGCGCGCCTTGCGGCCGACGACGACGAGCGTCACCTCGGTGGCGTTGGACGACCGCACGAACTCCAGCGACCGCCGGAGAATGTTCGAGTTGAAGGCGCCCGCCAGTCCTTTGTCCGCGCTGATGATGACGATCTGGCGCCGCGGACCCTCCCGCTGCTCGAGCAGCGGGTGAGGCGCGCCGTCGCTCCCCTGCCCGGACACCAGGTTGCCGAGGAGCTCGGCCATCTTCGCGGCGTAGGGCCGCGCGGACAGGATGCGCTCCTGCGCGCGCCGGAATTTCGACGCGGCCACGAGCTTCATGGCCCGCGTGATCTTCTGGGTCGACTGGACGGAACGGATCCGCCGCTGGATGTCGCGGAGCGTGGCCATGGCGCGCTACGCCGCCTTGATGCCCTTCGCGGCGATGAACTCAGCCTTCGCGTCGTTGACGGCCTTCGTCAGCGTCTCACGCAGCACGTCCGAGAGCTCCTTCTTCTCGAGGATCTCCGTGAAGATCTCCGGCTTTTTCCGCTCGATCCATGCGTAGAAGAAGGTCTCGAACTCGCGGACGTTCTCCACCGGCAGGTCGTCGATCAGGCCCTGGGTGCCGGCGAAGATGATCACGACCTGCTTCTCGATGGAGAGCGGCTGGTACTGACCCTGCTTCAAGAGCTCGACCATGCGCGCCCCGCGCGCGAGCTGGACCTGCGTCGCGCGATCGAGGTCGGAGCCGAACTGCGCGAACGCCGCGAGCTCGCGGAACTGCGCGAGGTCGAGGCGCAGCTTGCCGGCGACCTGCCGCATCGCCCGGACCTGCGCGGAGCCACCCACGCGCGAGACCGAGATCCCGACGTTCACGGCGGGCCGGATGCCCGCGTAGAAGAGGTCGGACTCGAGGAAGATCTGGCCGTCGGTGATCGAGATGACGTTCGTCGGGATGTACGCCGACACGTCGCCGAGCTGGGTCTCGATGATCGGGAGCGCGGTGAGCGACCCGGCGCCGTGCTGCTCGCCGAGCTTCGCCGCACGCTCGAGCAGCCGCGAGTGGAGGTAGAAGACGTCTCCGGGATACGCTTCGCGCCCGGGCGGACGCCGGAGGAGCAGAGAGAGCTGGCGGTACGCGGTCGCGTGCTTCGAGAGATCGTCGTAAATGCAGAGGGCGTGGCGACCGGAATCGCGGAAGTACTCCCCCATCGTGACGCCGGCGTACGGCGCGATGTACTGGAGCGGCGCGGGCTCCGAGGCCGACGCGATGACCACGGTCGTGAACGCCATCGCGCCGGCGTCCTCGAGGATCTTGACGACCTGGGCGACGGTCGACCGCTTCTGCCCGATCGCGACGTAGAAGCAGAAGACGTCCTGGCCCTTCTGATTGATGATCGTGTCCACGGCGATCGCGGTCTTGCCGGTGCCGCGGTCGCCGATGATGAGCTCGCGCTGCCCGCGGCCGATCGGGATCATGGCGTCGATGGCCTTGAGTCCCGTCTGAAGCGGCTCTTTCACCGACATCCGGTCGACCACGCCGGGCGCGTAGCGTTCGATCGGCCGGGACTCCTTCGCCTGGATCGGGCCCTTGCCATCGACCGGAAGGCCGAGGGCGTTGACGACGCGCCCGACGAGCGCTTCGCCCACCGGCACCTGGGCGATGCGGCCCGTGCGCTTGACGGTGTCCCCCTCCTTGATGGCGCGGTCGTCACCGAGGAGGACGGCGCCGACCTGGTCCTGCTCGAGGTTGAGCACCATGCCGACCACGTCGCCCGGGAAGCTCAGCAGCTCGCCGGACATCGCGCGGTCGAGACCGTAGATCCGGGCGATACCGTCACCGACCTCGATGACCCGGCCGACCTCTTGAAGATCGACCTCGGCTTCGAACCCGGCGAGCTGACGCTTGATGATTTCGCTGATCTCGGCGGCGTTGATCATTCTGTCCTCTGCCTTAGGCGTGCGCCAGACGCTCGCCGATGCGGGCGAGCTGGTTATCGAGGCTACCGTCCAGGATCGTGCT
>JBGOTH010000350.1:0-4216 GCA_041476345.1 Methylomirabilia bacterium | reverse complement strand
TCCGAATCTCGATTGCGCGCTTTGGGTCAAGAACAACGCCAGGCGTGGCGGCATCCTCGAGCACATCTACGTGAGGGATGTCGACATCGGTCAGGTCGCCGACGCGGTCATCTCCGTCGACTTTCACTACGAGGAGGGCGCGAAGGGGCGCTTCACTCCCGTCGTGCGCAACGTCGGCGTGCGCAACGTGAAGAGCAGGAAGAGCGAGTACGCCCTCTATCTGCGCGGGCTCGAGAATGCGCCTATCACCGGCATTCAGCTCGAGGATTGCGCGTTCGACGACGTGGCCAAGCCGAACCTCGTCGAACATGTGCGGGACATGACGCTGCGCAACGTCCGCATCAACGGCGAAACCGTGACGTAGTGATCGTTGCCAGAATCAAGCACTTCGTGCAACATCATTTCCCGCGGGAGTTGTCTTTCGTACGGGCGCGGCTGGCGCCCGAGGGCTGGTTGGGGCTGCATCTCACCATTGGGATCGTCGTCGTGATCGGCGCCGCGTGGCTCCTGGGCGGTGTCGCCGAAGACTTGATCACGGGCGATCTCCTCATCCTGGTCGATGCGCTCATCTCGGAATGGTTTCGTTCTCACGCGACGCCCCGTGTTGCCGGCGCCATGCATTCCGCGTCGGCGCTCGCGTCCACCGCCACCGTCAGCATTCTGGTCGCGCTCATGGTCTGCGTGTTTCTCTGGAAGCGACTGTGGTATTGGCTCTTGGGACTTGTGTTGGTCGTTGGCGGGGGCGTGCTCCTCAACCTCCTGTTGAAGAACGTGTTCGGCAGAGCCAGACCCGGGTGGGCAGATCCGTTGATGGCACTCGCGGACCCCAGTTTCCCCAGCGGACACACGATGATGGCCACGATCATCTACGGCTTCATGGCGCTCTATCTGATACTGAGCATCGCGTCCTGGCTGTGGCGATGTCTGATCGCGACCATGGCGATCTCGCTCGTCGGCCTGGTCGCGCTCAGCCGAATGTATCTGGGGGCGCACTACTTCAGCGATGTCGTGGCCGCGATGGCCGCGGGCACCGCCTGGGTTGCCCTCTGCCTTACCGCGGTAGAGACATTGCGTCGCTACCGCGGCTGATTCTTGTCCCGTGGCCGGCTTGATGTATCGTGGGGCGCAGTTTCCCCCACCCGGAGGACACACCATGACCATGGACGAGCTGCGCGCCCGCATCGCCGCCGCCGGCGTCACCATCCCCGAGAACCGTCTGAGCATGGTGCGGAAGCTGCTGGGCGACGCCCTGGCGCCGCTGCGCACCGTGGACTCGCGCACGATCAAGACGCTCGAGCCCGCCGTCACTTTCGAAGCGGCCGGGCCGCACGTCGGAGTCAAGTCATGAACGACACGCATTACACGACCATCGCAGAGCTGGGCGCGCTCTATCGCAAGCGCACGATCTCGCCCGTCGAGGTGACGCGCGCGCAGCTCGCCCGCATCGAAAAGCTCGACGGCGCGTTGCACGCGTTCGTCACGCTCACGCCCGAGCGCGCGCTCGCGGATGCGCGCGCGGCGGAAGAGCTGCTGAAGCGCGGCGACGATCGCCCGCTCCTCGGCGTTCCCGTCGGCCACAAGGACATCTACATGACGCGAGGCATCCGCACGACGGGCGGCTCCGCGCTGTATGCCGACTGGGTGCCCGACGTCGAATCGACCGTGGTGAGCCGCCTGGCCGACGCGGGCACCGTGATGCTCGGCAAGCTCATCACGCACGAGTTCGCGTTCGGGCTGCAGTTTCCCGGCCACAAGTTCCAGCCGGCACGCAATCCGTGGAACGTCGCGCACATCCCCGGCGGCTCGTCGAGCGGCTCCGGCGCGGCGCTCGCGAGCGGCATGGTGCACGGCGCGACGGGCTCTGACACCGGCGGCTCCATTCGCGGGCCCGCGGCGTTCTGCGGCATCACCGGGTTCAAGCCGACGTACGGGCGTTGCAGCCGCGCCGGCGTGCTCACGCTGTCGTGGACGCTCGACCACACGGGGCCCATGGCGCGCACGGCGGAAGACTGCGCGTATCTGCTGCAAGGCATGGCGGGCCACGACGCGAAGGATCCCGCGAGCAGCGCGCGGCCCGTCGACGACTACGTGGGCGCGCTGGTGGGCAACGTACGCGGCTTGCGCATCGGCGTCCCGCGCAACTACTTCTTCGACGGCATCGATCCGGAGATCGCGACCGCGTTCGAAGACGCGCTGGCCACGCTCAAGACGCTGGGCGCCGAGGTGCGCGACCTCACGATTCCCGCGTTCGATCTCGCGCGGTCGTTCTTCCTGATCATGGTGTCCGAAGCCTTCGCCTACCACGAGAAGGATCTGCGCACGAAACCCGAGCTCTACGGCGACGTGCTGCGCGAGCGCCTGCTCACCGGCGCGCTCGTGACCGCGTCCGAGTACGTGCAAGCGCAGCGCGTGCGGATGCAAACCTGCGCGGAGGTCGCGGAGGCGATGAAGACGGTCGACGTCCTCGCGACCCCGACGACGATCGCGCCCGCCACGCCGTTCAAGGTCGCGTACGACCCGGAGCTCGCGTTTCCGCGCAGCAACATGGGGCCGTTCAATCTCACGGGGCAGCCGACGCTCGCGCTGCCGTGCGGATTTTCGAAGTCCGGCCTGCCGCTCGGGTTCCAGCTGAGCGGGCGCGCGTTCGAGGAGACGACGGTGCTGCGGCTCGGCCACGCGTACCAGAAGGCGACCGACTGGCACACGCGCCGCCCGCCGGTGTGAGGTGATACAATGTACTCACATTGGAGGCACGACGATGGTGATGGTGAAACGGCTGACGAAACACGGCAACAGTCTCGCGCTCGTGATCGATCGCGGCGTCCTGAATCTCCTCGACATCAGCGACGACACTCCGTTGTCCGTCACCACCGACGGCCGCTCCCTCGTCGTCACGCCGATCAAGGACGAACGGAAAGAACGAGCGTTTCGCGCTGCGCTGCGGGAGGGTAACCGGCGGTACGGCCGGATGCTGAAGCGTCTCGCGAACTGACCGGTGTCGCCGGTCTTTCTCGAGCTCGCGCACGTCGTCGAAATTCATCGCGATCAGATGACCCGCTACGGCGGAGCGCTCGGGATTCGCGACCAGGGGCTCCTCGAATCAGCGCTGGCCATGCCGCAGGCCGGGATAGGCGACGAGTACTTCCACCGCGACCTCTACGAGATGGCCGCGGCCTATCTCTTCCACATCGTGAAGAACCATCCATTTGTGGACGGAAATAAGCGCGTGGGAACGATGGCGGCGTTCATCTTCCTGCGGATGAACGCCATCGACATCACGGCACCGGAGCCGGCTTTCGAGCGGCTCGTCGTGTCGGTAGCCTCGGGCGGCGCCGACAAGCCATTCATCGCGCGCTTCCTTCGCCAACACGGGCCGCGGACGCGCCGGACGCGTCGTCGTCCGTCTCGTTAGCTGTCAGACGCGCGCGAAGTCGATGTAGCCGCGCTGGATGTCCGTCGAGAGCAGCGTCACGCGGACGCGGTCACCGACGTCCAGCCGCTCCTCGCCGCGCACCACCCGCCCTTCGACGGGCGGGTGGAACACGCGCGCCCACGTCCCCTTCGACGACGCGCCGGTCACGATGGCGTCGAAGACCTCGCCGATGCGGCCTTCGAGCAATAGCGCGGCCGCCGACTTCCGGACCTGGCGCTCCACTTTCTGGGCGGCGTCCTCCTGCTGGGTGCAGTGGCGCGCGAGCGTCTCCAGCTCCGACGGTGAATACGCCGGCGGGCGGGACGCGAGCGCTACCTTGAGCAGGCGCTGCGTGATCAGATCGGGGAAGCGCCGGTTCGGCGCCGTGGAATGCGTGTAGTCGTGGACGGCGAGGCCGAAGTGCTCCGGCGCGCCCCGGCCGGGAATCTCGACGACGTACTCGCCGCGGCCCATCAGCTTCACGATGGACAGCGACAGGTCGGGGAAGTGATCGGGGTCGGCCGCGCGCTGGCGCGTGAGAAACGCCTCCAGCGCTTTCGCGTCGGGTGCGTCGGGGAGCGTGCCTCCGTGCTCGCGCACCAGCGTGACGATACGCTCCCACCGCTCGGGCGACCGCAGCACGCGCCGGAGTGACGCCACCCCTCGCCGCTCGAGAAACACCGCGGTGACGCCGTTGGCGGCGACCATGAAGTCCTCGATCAGCTGCTTCGCGTGATTGGCTTCCTCCACGTGCAGGTCCATCAGCTGCTCGCCGTCGAACACCGCCCGCGCTTCGATCGTCTC
>JBGOTH010000349.1:0-4221 GCA_041476345.1 Methylomirabilia bacterium | reverse complement strand
GCCTCGTCGATCGAGTCCAACGCCGTGCACGGGTCGGACGCGCCCGAGACGGCGGCGATCGAGATCGGGTACTTCTTCACCGGCCTCGAGCTCCACCCACGCTGAGCGCGCGGGCTCCACGCGAGCCCGACCACGTTCGTCACTCCGGGGACGGTCTGGCACCTCCGCGGCGGCGTCGTGGCACGCCGTGGGCCGTCACGATGAGCAATCTCGCACCTACCGCAGCGGCGCTGTTCTGGCATTTCCTATGCACGTTTCATGACCATGATGGAGCAAGGACTGTCGACGAAGATCGTCATGGAGGGCGACTATCCCGACGGTCATTGCGTGACGAGCACGATCCTTCGCCGCGAGGGGTTCGAGGTCCTCGACGTCATGATGCGCCGGGCGGAGGCGGAGCTCCGGCAGGCGCAGGAACGCTACGTACGCGTCGTCGACAGCGCGCTGGAAGGCGTGTGGACGGTCGGCGCCGACGCGCGCACGACCTCCATGAACCGCCGGATGGCGGAGATGCTGGGCTACGGCGTGGCCGAAGTGCTGGGACGCTCGATGTTCGAGTTCTTCGACGCGCCGGCGCGGGAAGACGCGGAAGCGCGTTTCGCGCGGTGGTGGCACGACGAGAGCGAGGTGTTCGACGCGCGCTTCCGCCGCCGGGATGGGTCCGCGCTCTGGACGATCGTCTCCGCGCGCGCCATCGTGGGCGACGACGGCCGGTTCGAAGGCGCACTGGCGCTGGTCACCGACGATACCCAGCGCCACCGCGCCGAGGCGGCGGAGCGGGAGAGCCAAAGCCTGCGCGCCGCGGTCAAGCTCGCTTTCGCGGCGGCGCACGAGATCAACAACCCGCTCTCCGTCATCACGGGCCATCTACACTTCCTGGCGAAGGAGAAGCCGGGCTCGCCACGCGTCGCGGCCATCGAAGAAGCGGCCTGGCGCATCCGGGCCATCGTCAGCCAGATGTTTCATCCTGAGCTGCGCGAGATGCTCGATCTCAAGCAGTCGAGCGAGGACCGCGCCGCGAGCTCGTAGACGAAGGGCGCGGGATATGGGCGCCCGAACGGGTGCCCGCCCTCCTTGAATTCCTCCGGTCCGTAGCTTCGGTCGCGTCAAACCATCGTGATATAAGCGTGTACGCGCCGAGCGCCCGAGGAGGAGCGGCCTGGACACCATCCTGCAGCTCGTGTTGAACGGCCTCGCCGTCGGCTGCATTTACGGCCTCGTCGCCCTCGGTTTCGTCCTGATCTACAAGGCCACGGAGCTCGTCAATTTCGCCCAGGGCGACCTCATGATGCTGGGGGCCTTCACCTGCTACATGTTCGTGGTCTGGTACGGCGTCGGCTACTGGGCGGCGTTCGCGCTCGCCGTCGCCGTCGTGGGGCTCTTCGGCGCGGTCCTGGACGCGACGATCCTGCGTCGGGTCATCGGCCAGCCGCAGTTCGCGGTGGTCATGCTGACGATCGGCCTCGGCGCGGTCTTCCGTAGCTTCGCGTCGATCGCGTGGGGCACCGAGATCTATACGCTGCCGACCCCTTTCAGCGCGAAGGTGACGCGCATCCGCGGCGTGACCGTCAGCCACGAGTACGTCGCCATCATCGTCGGCACCGTGCTGCTCTGTGCCGCGCTGTACGCGTTCTTCACGTACACGCGCGTCGGCGTCGCCATGCAGGCCGCCTCGCAGAATCAGCTCGCCGCGTATTACATGGGGATCCCGGTCAAGCGGATGTTCTCGCTGATCTGGGCGATCTCGGCGGGCGTGGCCGCCATCGCGGGCGTCCTCCTGGCGCCGGTCTCGCTCATCGACACCAACCTCGGGTTCATCGGCTTGAAGGCGTTCGCCGCCGCCGTGCTGGGCGGATTCGGATCGATCCCCGGCTCGCTCGTGGGCGGGCTCACCATCGGGCTCATCGAAATGTTCTCCGGCGCGTACCTGCCGCCCGGGATGAAGGACGTCGCCGCGTACGTCGTGCTGCTCGTCGTGCTCGCGATCCGGCCGCAGGGCATGTTCGGCACTGTCGGGCGGAAGAAGGTCTAGGCGTGCGGTTCGTCTTCAAGACGTCCTACGCGCAGGACCTGGGGCTCTTCCGCGACCCTGTCCAACGCAACTGGTACGCGGGCCTCTTCCTCGCCGCCCTCGGGCTGCCGCTCCTCGTGCCCGCGTATGTTCCCGATCTCAGCCTCGTCTTCATCTACGGCCTGTGCGGACTTTCGCTCATGGTGCTGGCGGGCTACACGGGGCTCGTCAGCCTCGGCCACGCCGCGTTCCTCGGCATCGGCGCCTACACGCACGTGTACGTCGTGCAGGACCTCGGGCTGCCGTGGATCGTCGGGCTCGTGCTCGCGGCGCTCCTGTCCGCCGCCGTCGGGATGGTCGTCGGCGTGCCGGCGCTTCGCATGACCGGCGTCTACCTGACGATTGCCACACTCGCCTTCGCGCTGATCATCCAGGAAGTCTTCACGCAATGGGACAGGGTGACGGGGGGCTTGAAGGGCAAGCCAGTCGACAAGCCGGTGATCTTCGGCATCTCCTTCGCGAAGGACACCGCGTTCTTCTTCCTCTGCCTCGCGTTCCTGATCCTCGGGCTCTGGCTCACCAGCAACCTGCTGCGATCGCCGACGGGGCGCGCGTGGGTCTCGATCCGGGACAGCGAGATCGCCGCGCAGTCGATGGGCGTCAACCTCGCAGTGTACAAGACGATGGCCTTCGCGTACTCCGCCGGGTTGATGGGCATCGCCGGCGCGCTCTTCGCGCACAAGATCGGCTTTCTCGCGCCCGACATTTTCAGCGTGCTGCTCTCCATCCAGTTTCTCCTGATGGTGGTCGTGGGCGGGCTCGGGAGCCTGCACGGCGCTCTCTATGGCGCGGTGTTCGTCGCGATGCTGCCCGTCGCGATCTCGCAGGCGCGGGACGCGCTGCCGGGGTGGGCCGCTCAGCTCGTGGGCGTGCTCGGCAAGCAGGCCGTCGACGCGACGTTCCTCTCCGTCGACCGCTTCGTCAAGCAGCCGGGGCTCGAGCCCGGCCTCTTCGGATTGATCCTCGTGTTCTTCATCCTCTTCGAGCCGCTCGGCATCTACGGGCGCTGGGCGAAGCTCAAGCTCTACTTTTCGACGTTCCCGCTCTACAAGCGCGCCACCTTCCGGCGCCAGCGGGCGTACATGCGCTCGGAGCGTCTGCGATGAGCTTCTTCAAGGCCGACGGCCTCGTCATCAACTTCGGCGGCATCCGCGCCGTCGACGGCGTCACCTTCGAGGTCGCGGCGGGCGAGGTGTTCACGATCATCGGGCCCAACGGCGCCGGCAAGACGACCATCTTCAATCTCATCTCGCGTATCTACGATCCGTCGGCCGGCCGGCTGACCTTCTGCGACGAGGACATCACGCAGGTGCCGCCGCACGAGATCGTGCGCCGGGGGATCGCCCGCACGTTCCAAAACATCGAGCTGTTCGAACACGCGACCGTGCTGCAGAATCTCCTCCTCGGCCGGCATACCCACCGGCGCTCGCGCTTCGTCGAGGAAGTGCTGTTCCTGCCGCGCGTGCGGGCGCTCGAGCTCGCGCACCGTGAAGCGGCGGAGAAAGTGATCGATTTCCTCGACCTGCAGCCCTACCGCGACAGCCTGATCGTCAATCTGCCGTACGGTGTCAGGAAGGTGGTGGAGATGGCGCGCGCGCTCTGCACGGAGCCGAAGCTCCTGCTGCTCGACGAGCCGTCTTCGGGTCTCAGCGTGGAGGAGACGGAGGGCATGGCGTTCTGGATCCAGGACATCCGGACCCTGCTCGGCATCACCGTGCTGATGGTCGAGCACGACATGAGCCTGGTGAGCGCCGTCTCCGATCGCGTGCTCGCGCTGAACTACGGCCGGCCGATCGCCGTCGGCACGGCGCGCGAGGTGCAGGAGCATCCCGAAGTCGTGAAGGCCTATCTCGGAGGCTGAGGTGGCGGACGCCCTGCTCGAAGTGAACAACATCGAGACGTACTATGGGCCGATCATGGCCATCCGCGGCGTGAGCTTCGCGGTGCCGCGCGGGAGCATCGTGACCATCCTCGGCGCCAACGGGGCGGGGAAGACCACGATCCTCAAGACGGTCTCAGGCGTCATGGACACCCAGAAGGGCTCCGTCACGTTCGACGGCCGTCAGATCCAGGGAATGGATCCCGACCGGGTCATGCGGCTCGGGCTCAGCCACGTGCCGGAAGGGCGGGAGGTCTTTCCGTTCCTGTCG
>JBGOTH010000348.1:0-4235 GCA_041476345.1 Methylomirabilia bacterium | reverse complement strand
TTTCCTCCGCCGGGGTCACCCCGTGGCGACCGAAGAACCGCACGTCGTCGAGGGTGAGCTTGTCCACGGCGGGAGGCGTCAGAGGCCGAGCACGTTCTGCATCGAATAGAGCCCGGGGTCGCGAGTCGCGAGCCAGCGCGCCGCGCGGAGCGCGCCGCGTGCGAACGTGTCCCGGCTGTGCGCGCGGTGCGTGATCTCGATGCGCTCGCCGAGGGTGCCGAACGAGACGGTGTGCTCGCCCACGACGTCGCCCGAGCGCAGCGACATGACGCCGATCTCTTTCTGCGTCCGCTCGCCGGTCAGGCCCTCGCGGCCGTAGACGGCGACCTTCGCAAGATCCCGGCCGAGTGCGTCCGCCACGACCTCCGCCATCTTGAGCGCGGTGCCGCTGGGCGCGTCCTTCTTGAGCCGGTGGTGGATCTCGGTGATCTCGACGTCGTAGTCGTCGCCGAGGGCCTTCGCCACGAGGGCCAGCGCCTGGTACGTGACGTTCACGCCCACGGACATGTTCGGGGCGAGCATGATCGCGGTCCGCCGCGCGAGGGCGGCAATGTGCTCGCGCTGGGCGGGGGAGAAGCCGGTGGTACCGATGACGGCGCGCGCGCCCGTCGTCGCCGCCAGCTCGAGATGATCCAGGGTCGCCTCCGGCACCGAGAACTCGATGAGCACGCGGTCGCGCACGAGCGCGGCGCGCGCATCCGTGGTGAGCGGCACGTCGATGCGGCCGATGCCCGCGAGCTCACCGGCGTCGGCGCCGAGCGCTGCGTGTCCCACCATCTCGAGGGCGGCGGCGATCTTCAGATCCGCGTCGCCCTGCAGGCAGGCGACGATGCGGGAGCCCATCCGGCCCGCGGCGCCGGCCACGACGACGTCGGTCATGGTGGCCGCCTACTTTACGAGTCCGTACGTCGTGAGGATCGCGCGCAGCTTCTCGCGGTTGGCGTCGCCCATCCGGCACATCGGCAGCCGGAATTCCGGCTCGAGCATGCCTGCCATGGCCATCGCTTCCTTGATCGGGATCGGGTTCGTCTCGAGGAAGGCGGCGCGGGCCAGCGGGAAGAGCTTGTAGTGCAGCTCGCGAGCGCGCTTCCAGTCCCCGTCGAGCGCGGCGTGCACCATCTCCGAACATTCGTGGGGGACGATGTTCGCGATCACGGAGATCACGCCGCGCCCGCCGATGGCGAGCAGGGGCAGCGTGATGTTGTCGTCACCCGAGAGGACGCTGAAGTCCGGCCCGCACGCCAGGATGACTTGACTCATCTGGTCCAGCGAGCCGGAGGCTTCCTTGACGCCGACGATCGTCGCGCAATCGCGGGCGAGTCGGGCCATCGTATCGGTCTCGACGTTCACGGCGGTGCGGCCCTGGATGTTGTAGACGAGAATCGGAAGCGCCGTCGCCTCGGCCACGGCGCGGAAGTGCCGGTACAGCCCCTCCTGCGTCGGCTTGTTGTAGTACGGGTTGACGACCAGTGCTCCGTCGGCGCCCGCCCGCGCCGCGTGCCGCGTGAGATCGATCGCTTCCGCCGTCGAATTCGATCCGGTCCCCGCGATGATCGGGATGCGTCCGGCCGCCGCGGCGACGGTGAGCTCGACCATGTGCCGGTGCTCCTCGTGGCTCAGGGTGGGTGATTCACCGGTCGTCCCGCACGGGACGATGGCGTCCGTGCCGCTCATGACGTGGAGATCGACGAGCTCCTTCACCTTGGGCCCGTCGATCTTGCCGTTCTTGAAGGGGGTCACCATCGCGACGATCGAGCCCTGGAAGGTCGCTCTCATGGTCTCGTCTCCCGAGAGGAATTTCCGTGATTATAAGTCATGGGACGGTGACGGTCACTTCGGCGGACCGCGGGCTCTCATTCGCGCGCGACGAGGTGTCCTGCGCGCTGACCGCGTACCGCCAGCGTCCTGCCGGCACGTCCCGGTCCGTGAACGTGCTTCCCGGCGCTCCGGTCGATCCTACCCGCTCGAGCGCCGCTCCCTCGCGTCCCCGATAGACGATGTAACGCTCGACGTCCCGGTCGGGGCTGGCGATCCACACCAGGCGCACCGTGGCTTCGGACGGGATGCCGACCAGATCGGTAGGCGGGCCCGGCGGCGTCATGTGGACCGGTGTCGCTGCCACGCGTTGCGAGGTCTCGCCGCGCGCCACCGTCCCCTGCGTCGTGCGCAGCGCGCGCACCGCGTAGACGTACGAGCGCTCGTTGTCCAGATCGCGATCGACGAAGCTCGTCGCTCCGGGGGCCGTCGTCGCGACGGGCGTCGGTGGGACATCGGCGGCCGGCGCCCGGAGGATCTCGTACGCGAGCGGCGTTTCGACGACGGCATCGTCCTGGAGTCGCGCCGGTGGCCGCCATGCGAGGCGCACCTCACGGTCGCCCGCGACCGCCTGAAGGCCGCCCGGAGCCGTCGGGATCGCGATCAGCACCACCGAGAGACGGGTCGACGGCGGGCTCATGTGGCCCCGGGCGTCCTCGGCGAGGACGACGTACGTGTAGCGGCGCCCCGGGGTCAGCGCGCCACGGTCGACGAGGGTCATGCGCGTTCCGTGGAGGCTTGCCGGAGCCGGGTCGACGATCCGGACGGTCGCGACCTCCGCGTAGCCCGCGACGGCGCGGCCCACGACGAGCGCCGGCTTGGGATCGCCGCTGCCGTCGTCCTCCGCCCGGAAGACGTGCAGCGCGAGCAGGTCTCGCAGCCGTGCGTTGTCGGCCCGGCGGGTCGGAATGGTCAAGCTGACTTCGACGGCACGCTCGACCACGACGCCGTTCAGCTCGCTCGCCGGCAGCGGCGACACGCGTTCGGGCGGCTGGGGAGGACCGGGCCGGCCGCACGCAACGACAAGGAGCAGCGCGGCAAAAACGAGACTGTGACGGCCTACCGCCGTCAACTGGTTCCGCCGACGAGCCGCCGCGCGTCCGCGAGGGCGCGGCGCACGGCCTCGGGCGCGGTTCCCCCCTCGACGTTCCGCGCGGCGAGCGACGCCTCCACGCTGAGCGCCGCGTGGACGTCCTTGTCGACGAGCGGCGAAAAGCCGCGCAGCTCGTCCAGGGTCAGGCCGTCGAGCTCCTTGCCCCGCTCGAGGGCGTGACGCACCACGCGGCCCACGATCTCGTGAGCCTCACGGAAGGGCAGGCCCTTCTTCACGAGATAGTCGGCGAGGTCGGTCGCGGTCGCGAAGTTCTCGCCGGCGGCCCGCCGCATGCGCTCGACACGAAAGGTGAGGCCTGCCAGCATCGGCGGCAGCACGGTGAGGATGGCCTCCAGCGTGTCGACGGAGTCGAACCACGGCTCCTTGTCTTCCTGCATGTCGGAGTTGTAGGTGAGCGGCAGCCCCTTCATCACGGTGAGCACCGCCACCAGGTTGCCGTAGAGACGCCCCGTCTTGCCGCGGATCAGCTCGGCCACGTCGGGGTTCTTCTTCTGCGGCATGATCGACGACCCCGTCGCGAACGCGTCGGAGAACTCCACGAACCCGAACTCGGCGGTGGCCCAGAGCGTGAGGTCGCCCGCGAGTCGGGACAGGTGCATGCCGATCACCGCGGAGGCTCCAAGGAACTCGATGACGTGGTCCCGGTCGCTCACGGCGTCGAGGCTGTTGGCGCTGACGGCACGGAACCCGAGGTCGCGCGCGAGGGCCTCGCGGTCGATCGGAAACGCGGTGCCCGCGAGCGCCGCCGCGCCGAGCGGCATGACGTCGTTGCGGGTCGCACAGTCGGAGAGACGCGCCCGGTCGCGCTCGAGCATGGAGACGTAGGCGAGCAGATGGTGCGCGAGGAGCACGGGCTGCGCGCGCTGCAGGTGCGTGTAGCCCGGCATGGCGACCTCGAGCCCGTCCGCCGCCCGCTCGAGGAGCGCCAGCTGCACGGCGCGCAGACCTTCACGCGTCGCCGCCAGGACTTCGCGCAGGTAGAGGCGCTCGTCGAGCGCGATCTGGTCGTTGCGCGAGCGCCCGGTGTGGAGCTTGCCGCCGACCGGCCCCGCGAGCTCGATCAGCCGCCGCTCGATGTTCGTGTGAATGTCTTCGAGCTCGGGTCGAAAGGTGAACGTGCTGGTCTCGAGCTCGTGTCGCACGCGCGCGAGGCCGTCGAGGATGGCGTCGCGCTCCGTGTCGGTGACCACGTGCGCGCCTTCGAGCGCCCGCACCCACGCCATGCTGCCCGCGATGTCCTGCGGCCACAGGCGACGGTCGAACGCGAGCGAGCCGGTGAACTTCTCCGCCGCCGGATCGGCGCCGC
>JBGOTH010000347.1:0-4238 GCA_041476345.1 Methylomirabilia bacterium | reverse complement strand
GGAGCCAGCAACAGCAGCACGGTCTCGACCCCTTCCCGCAACAGCGCCGCCCGCTCGGGCGCCGGCACCGCGTCGAGCGACGCCGTCTCGAACGCGTGCAGCGCGTTGACCAGCTCCATGACCGCGCTGATCGCCGTGTTGAAGCCGAAATCGGTCTCGATATCGTCGGTGACGCGCTTGATCGTCTCGTGGATCGTGCGGCGAAACGCGCGGCTCGCATCCGTCGTGGGCACGGCGCTCCGTGCGCCGCGGCGTAGCTCGTCGCCGTGGCCGATCACGAAGCGCCAGACGCGGTTGAGGAACCGCGAGGCGCCTTCGACGCCATGATCGTTCCAGTCGAGGTCCTTCGCCGGAGGGGCCGCGAACAGCGAGAAGAGACGCGCGGTGTCGGCGCCGTACGTTCGGATGAGATCGTCAGGGTCGACGACGTTGCCCTTCGACTTCGACATCTTCGCGCCGTCCTTGATCACCATACCCTGGCTCAAGAGCGCGGTGAACGGCTCGCTTACCTTCGTCATGCCGAGATCGCGGAGCACCTTCGTGTAGAAGCGGGCGTAGAGGAGATGGAGCACCGCGTGCTCGATGCCGCCGATGTACTGATCCACCGGCATCCAATAATCGGCCGCCGCTCCCTCGAACATGCCGTGCTCGTAGTGCGGCGAACAGTACCGGAGGAAGTACCACGACGACTCGACGAAGGTGTCCATCGTGTCGGTCTCGCGACGCGCCCGGCCGCCGCACGTCGGGCATGGCGCGTTCACGAAGCCCGGCGCATCCGCGAGTGGGGAGCCGCCCGTGCCGCTGAGCTGCACGTCGCGCGGGAGAATGACCGGAAGGTTCTCCTCCCTCTCCGGCACGATGCCGCACCGCTCGCAGTGGAGCACGGGGATCGGCGCGCCCCAGTACCGCTGACGGCTGATGCCCCAGTCGCGAAGGCGATAGTTCACCTTGCTGATCCCGAGCCCACGCTCGACGAGCCAGTCGATCGCCTTGCGCTTCGCATCGGGGGTCGACAGCCCGTTCAAGAAGCCGGAGTTGACCTTGACGCCGTCCCCCGCATACGCCTCGCCCGTCCACCCCGCCGGCCGCGCGACCGTCTCGATGATCGGCAGCCCGTGCTGTTTCGCGAAGTCCCAGTCACGCTGGTCCTCGCCGGGCACGGCCATGATCGCGCCGGTGCCGTAGCCCATGAGGACGTAGTCGGCGATGAACAGCGGGAGCTCCGCGTCGTTGAACGGGTTCACGATCTTCGCGGAGAGACGAACACCCCGTTTCGGGCGGTCCGCCGCGAGGCGCTCGATCTCGGATTCTCGTGCGACCTCGGCACGAAATGCCGTCACGCGCGCGCGCTCGGCGGGATCCGTCACCATCCGATCGACCAGCGGATGCTCGGGCGCCAGGACCGCGTACGTCATGCCGAAGACGGTGTCGGGGCGCGTGGTGAACACGCGCATCGTGAGATCGGGACGCCCCGCGACCGGAAGATCGAACTCCGCGCCCTCGCTGCGCCCGATCCAGTTCTTCTGCATCGTGAGCACGCGCTCGGGCCAGCCGGGTAGCTTGTCGCACCACTCGAGCAGCTCGTCGGCGTACGCGGTGATCTTGAAGAACCAGCCTTCGATCTCGCGCGGCGTCACTTCGGAGTCGCATCGCCAGCAGCGTCCGCCCTCCACCTGCTCGTTGGCGAGCACGGTCCGGCAGCCCGGGCACCAGTTGACCGTGGAGCGACGCCGGTACGCGAGCCCGCGCTCGAGCATGCGGAGAAAGACAAGCTGCTCCCACCGGTAATAGGCCGGATCGCACGTCGCCAGCTCGCGGTCCCAGTCGTACGAGATCCCCATCTTCCTGAGCTGCGCCTTCATGTTGTCGATGTTGGCGTAGGTCCAGATGGCCGGATGCACGTTGTGCTCGATGGCGGCGTTTTCCGCGGGCAGGCCGAACGCATCCCACCCCATCGGGTGGAGGACGTTGAACCCGCGCATCCATTTGTACCGGGCGAGCAGGTCACCGATCGCGTAGACCCGCACGTGGCCCATGTGGATGCGGCCCGAGGGATACGGGAACATCTCGAGGCAATAGAACTTCGGCCGCGCAGGGTCCTCGACCACGTGGAACACCTTGCTGCTCTCCCAGACGGCCTGCCACTTGGTCTCGATCTCTCGGAAGGGATAGCGGTCGGATGACATGATTTCATCAACATTTACCCGATTGGGGCAACCAAGACAAGAAACGCAGGTGGGGCGGAGAGGAGCTCGAGGGGGGACGTTCGAGTCCCCCCTCGCGCCTAACAGCAGATCTTCGATGTGCCTCTTACTTCTTGATGCCGAGCAGGGCCAGGGCCTCCTCGCCGGCTTTCACCGAATCTGCGTGCTTGCCGTCGCTGTGGAGCTTCTGCGCTTCGTCCAGCTTGGCCACTGCCTGCTTCACCTTCGGATCGTCGGCCTTCATCTTGGCCGCCGCCTCCTTGCCCTCCTTGATCAGCGTCGGGCACTTGAAGGCGAACGCGGGGCTGCCGGCCAGCGCGACGATCGCGAGGGCCGCGCACAGGGTCATGAGCTTCTTCATCGGGTCACCTCCCCTCGGGTACCGAATTCGAGCACCGGGTCTCTGGTTCAGTTAACGCGCGCCATCCGCCGCCGGTTCCGTCGCCGGAGCGGGGTGGAAATGCTCATAGATACGCTCGGCGAGCTTCGGCGTCACTTTGGGGACGGCGGCCAACTCGGCGACGCTCGCCTCCCGCACCCGCCGCGCCGATCCCAGCGTCTTGAGCAGGCTCGTGCGAATGGTCGGTCCGACGCCGGGGATCGTGTCCAGGGCCGATTGTAGCGTGCGCTTGTTCCGGAGGGTCTTGTGATACGTGATCGCAAAGCGATGCGCCTCGTCACGAATCCTCTGGAGCGTCTGGAGCGCCGGGGATGTCCGGTCGAGCACGAGCGGCGCCAGGCGGTCCGTCCGGTACACCTCTTCCTGCTGCTTCGCGAGCGACGCCACCTCGATGTCGTCGAGGCCGAGCTCCGCGAGCACGGTCGCACCGACGTTGAGCTGGCCGCGGCCGCCGTCGACGAGGACGAGGTCGGGCAGCACGCTCCCTTGCTCCAGCGCCCGTGTGAACCGGCGCGTGAGCATCTCCCGCATCGAGGCGAAGTCGTCGGCGCCCGTGACGGTGCGGATCTTGTAACGCTTGTAGTCGTCCTTCTTCATCGCGCCGTTTTCCCAAACGACGAGCGATCCGACCTGCTCGGTTCCCTGGATGTTCGAGATGTCGTAGCCTTCGATCCGGTTCGGCAGCTCGGCGAGGCCGAGCGCGCGCTGCAGGTCCTCCTGGACCAACTGCACGCGGTTGCCGCGCGAGAGCAGGTGGTTCTGCAGCGCGATGGCCGCGTTGGTTTCCGCCATCGCGACGAACTCACGGCGCGAGCCGCGCTGCGGCACCTGGAGCTGCACGGGGCGGCCGGCCCACCCGCTGAGAAACTCGGTGAGGAGCTCCCGCTCCGTCACCTCCTCGGACAGGAGGATCTCGGCCGCCGGCGCGACGCTCTTGCCGTAGAACTGCCGGACGAACGCCGACAGCACCTCGCCGTCCGACCATCCTTGCACCTTGTCGAAGAAGAACGCCTCCTGGCCGACGAGCCGGCCCTTGCGTACGAAGAAGAGCTCGACGCACGCGTCGCCGCCCTGCCGCACCACGCCGATCACGTCCTGGTCGACCTCTTCCACGGAAATGATCTTTTGTCGTTCGCGGACCCGATTCAACGCTTGGACTTGATCCCGCAGCACGGCCGCCCGCTCGAACTTCATCTCGGTCGCGGCGTCCTCCATCTCTTTCGTCAGCCGGAGCGCCAGATCCTCGTCCTTCCCCTCGAGAAAGCGCGCGACCCGGCGCACCGTCTCCGCGTACTGCTCGCGCGTCTCCCATCCGGTGCACGGCGCATTGCAGCGATGGATCGCGTACTGGATGCACGGCCGCTCGAGCCGGCCGTCGATCGTGATCGCGCACGTGCGTAACGGGAACAGCTGGCGCGTGAGCCGGAGCGTCTCGCGCATCGCGGTCGCGGGATAGAACGGTCCGTAGTACGTCCCGCCGTCGTCCTTCACCTTCCGGGTCACCACGAGCCGAGGGAACTCCTCGTCGGTGGTGAGCTTGAGGAAGGGATAGTGCTTGTCGTCGCGGAGGATGATGTTGTACCGGGGTCGATGCCGGCGAACGAGGTTCGCCTCCAGCATGAGCGCCTCGAGCT
>JBGOTH010000346.1:0-4250 GCA_041476345.1 Methylomirabilia bacterium | reverse complement strand
CGAGAAGATCTGGAATCGCCACGTCGTCGCCGAAGGGCCGGGCGGCCAGACGCTGCTCTACGTCGACCGTCACCTGCTGCACGAAGGCTCGTCGAGCGCGTTCGGCCGGCTCGAGGCGAGCGGGCGCCGCGTCAGGCGCCCTGATCTGTCCTTCGCCACTGCGGACCACTTTCTGCCGACGACGGCGCCCGGCACACCGATCGCGGATCCCGAGATTCGCGCGATGGTCGCGTCGTTCGGCCGGCACACGAGCGCGCGCGACATCACGTACTTCGGTCCGGGGGATGCGCGGCGCGGGATCGTGCACGTGATCGGCCCCGAGCAGGGAATCACGCAGCCCGGCGTCCTGCTCGTGTGCGGAGACTCGCACACCGCGACGCACGGAGCGCTGGGCGCGCTCGCGTTCGGCATCGGCTCGAGCGAGGTCGAGCACGTGCTCGTCACGCAGTGTCTCTGGCAGCGGAAGCCGCGCGTGCTGCGGGTCACCGTCGACGGCGCGCTCGGACGGGGCGTGGCCGCCAAGGACGTGATCCTCGCCATCATCGCGACGATCGGCGCGGCGGGCGGTGTCGGTCACGCCATCGAGTACGCGGGCGCCGTGATCCGCACGATGTCGATGGATGAACGGATGACCGTCTGCAACATGTCGATCGAGGCGGGCGCGCGCGCCGGGATGATCGCGCCGGATCACACGACGTTCGCGTTCCTGGAAGGCCGGCCGTACGCGCCGAAGAGCGAGGCGTGGGCGCAGGCTCTCGCGTTCTGGAAGACGCTGCCGTCCGACGCGGACGCGCGCTTCGACAAGGAGGTCCAGCTCGAGGGCGCGGCCATCGCGCCATCCGTCACGTGGGGCACGAGCTCGCAGGACGCGCTGCCGATCACCGCGCGCGTTCCGGATCCGGCGTCGGAAGCGAATACGGCGCGGCGCGCGAGCATGGAGCGCGCGCTCGCGTACATGGGGCTGACGCCCGGCACGCCGTTGACCGAGGTGAAGGTCGACCGCGTGTTCATCGGCTCGTGCACCAACAGCCGGCTCTCCGATCTTCGCGCGGCGGCGGCCGTCGCGAAGGGACGCCGCGCCGTGATTCCCGCGTGGGTCGTGCCCGGCTCCGGGCTCATCAAGCAGGCCGCGGAGGCGGAAGGCCTCGACCGCATCTTTCGCGACGCGGGCTTTCAGTGGCGTGAAGCCGGCTGCTCCATGTGCGTCGGCATGAACCGCGAGACGGCCGCCGAGGGCGTGCGCGTGGCATCCACGTCGAACCGCAACTTCGAGGGACGGCAAGGCAAGGGGGCGCGCACGCATCTCGTGAGCCCCGCCATGGCCGCGGCCGCCGCCGTCACGGGAAAGTTTACCGACGTGAGGACGCTCTGATGCAGGCTTTCACGCGCATCACTGCCGTGGCCGCGCCGATGGACCTGGCGAACGTCGACACCGACCGCATCATCCCCGCGCGCTTCTTGCACAAGTCGAGGGGGCCGGAGCACGCGACCTTTCTCTTCCGCGACGTGCGGTTCGACGCCGAGGGCAACGAGCGGGAAGACTTCGTCCTCAACCAGGGGCCGTTCCGGAACGCGAAGATCCTCGTCGTGGCCGACAACTTCGGCTGCGGCTCCTCGCGCGAGGCCGCGGTGTGGACGCTGGAGGCGTACGGCATCCGCTCGGTCATCGCGCCGAGCCTCGGCGACATTTTTCACGAGAACTGCTACAAGAACGGGCTGCTCCCCGTCATCCTGCCCGCCGACGTGATCGCGTCGATGCGCATGCAGCTTCACGCGAACGCCGGTGCCACGATCACCGTCGACCTCGAGTCGCAGACCGTGACGGCGCCCGACGGCACGGCGCATCGCTTCGAGGTCGATCCGTTCCGCAAGCACGCGCTGCTCACGGGCCACGACGAGATCGCGCTGACCTTGTCCCACGAGCCCGACATCGCCGCGTTCGAGGCCGCGCACGCCCGCGCGATGCCGTGGCTCGCGCCGGCTTCGGCGTGAGCGCCCTCGAGCCCGCGGACTCCCGCCAGGGCTTTCTCGTGTGCGTCGTGTTCGAGCGCGGGCTTCGCCCGCGCAATCCGATTGCTGTTGGGGGGAGGCAGAGCAAAAACGGCGAGCCAACTGGCTCGCCGTCTTTTGCGCGTCGGAAGGGGGGCGAAGCCCCGCTCCGAGTCTTAGAGGCAGCTCTCGAAGAGGGCCGAGCCGCCCTGGCCGCCGCCCACGCACATCGTGACCACGCCGTACTTCTTCTTGCGGCGCTGGAGCTCGTTGCCGATGGTGCCGACGAGACGCGAGCCCGTCATGCCGAACGGGTGGCCGATCGAGATCGCGCCGCCGTTCGGGTTGAGCTTCGCGGGATCGAGGCCCAGCTTGTCGCGGATGTAGACGACCTGCGAGGCGAACGCCTCGTTCAGCTCCCACACGTCCACGTCGTCGATCTTGATGCCCTGGCGCTTCATGAGCTTCGGCACCGAGAACACGGGGCCGACGCCCATCTCGTCGGGCTCGCAGCCGGAGACCGCGTAGCCGCGATAGAGCAGCTTCGGCTTGATGCCGAGCGACTTCGCCTTCTCCATCGACATCACGAGGCAGGCGGAGGCGCCGTCCGAGAGCTGGGACGAATTGCCGGCGGTCACCGAGCCCTGGCCGCTCTTCGTGTCGAAGACCGGCCCGAGCTTCGCGAGACCCTCGAGCTTCGTGTCGGGACGGTTGCACTCGTCCTTGTCGGCGTACCACTCTTCGGTCTTGCCGATCTTCTTCGTCTCCGGGTCGATGATGCCGCGCGTGACTTGCATCGGCGCGATCTCTTCCTTGAAGAAGCCCTCTTCCTGGGCGCGCGCGATGCGCTGCTGGGACAGGAGCGAGATCTTGTCCTGCTCTTCGCGGCTGATCTTGTAGCGCTTGGCCACGACTTCCGCGGTGTCGCCCATCACCATGTACACGCCGGGGAAGTGCTCCTGCACCCACGGGTTCGGCGAGCTGTCGCGCACGAGCATGGTGATCGACTCGACGCCGCCGCCGATCATCACGTCGACGCCTTCGTTGATCACCATGTGGCAGGCCTGCACGACGGCGTTCAGGCCGGAGTTGCAGAAGCGGTTGACGGTCGATCCCGCCGTGTAGACGGAAAGACCGGCGCGGAGCGCGGCGACGCGCGCGATGTTGTGGCCCTGCGCGCCGTGCGGCTGGCCGCAGCCGAGGATGACTTCCTCGACTTCGTTGGGATCGAGGCGCGGCGCCTTGCCGAGCACGTCCTTGATGGCGTGAGCGGCGAGGTCGTCCGGACGGGTCATGTTGAAGCTGCCGCGGTGCGACTTCGCGAGCGGCGTGCGAGAGCTGGCGACGATGACCGCTTCTCTCATGGTGGCGGGTCCTTTCTGGACGGTGGTAGACGCCGAGTGTAAGCCCTGGGCGTGCGGCCGATCAATCGCGCCGGAAGCGCGCGACGACCGCCGCCAGCGCGCAGGCGACGCCGGCCAGCGCGGACACGAGTGCGCCGACCCGCCTCTGGCGCCGCGAAGCGTCGCTCGCGATGATGGCCTGGGCGAAGGTGCAGATCGGCGCCGGCCCGCGCGCGACGCGCCAGGCGTGTCCCTCCTTGTCGACCCATACGCTCACGTCGTCGCCGGCCTTCAGATCCGTCGTGAACGACGAGCACGCACCCGACGGAATGACTTGACGGATGCCGCCGACGGCCAGCGCGAGGCCCCCCCAGGATCGATCGCGGAAGATGCCGTGGATCACCGTGAGCTGCGACAGGCTGGGGAGCGGCGCGGGCTTCGCCGCGACGACCAGCCCCATGGCGCTCAACGCGAAGACGACCGCGAGGATGGAAGCGATGACCCAGGAGAGCGCCGATGAGCGCGGCATGGCTGACCATCATTTATACAACGCGCGGCGGTCGGGTAAGATGGCGGTTCTGGAGGGTCCCCATGCCTGATGCCGTCATCGTCTCCACCGCGCGTACCGGGATCGGCCGCGCGTATCGCGGCGCGTTCAACAACACCCACGGCGCCACCCTCGGCGGGCACGTCGTCGCCGCGGCCGTGAAGCGCGCCGGGCTCGATCCCAAGGAAGTCGAGGACGTCATCTTCGGCTGTGCGCTCCCCGAGGGCGCGACGGGGCAGAACGTGGCGCGCCAGGTCGCCCTGCGCGCGGGACTGCCCGTGACGACGAGCGGCGTCACCGTGAACCGGTTCTGTTCGTCGGGGATGCAGGCTATCGCGATGGCCGCGCACCGCGTGATCGTGGACCGCGTG
>JBGOTH010000345.1:0-4253 GCA_041476345.1 Methylomirabilia bacterium | reverse complement strand
CGCACGCGATGTGGATGCGTTACTGGCTCGCGTCCGGCGGCATCGACCCCGACCGGGACGTCTCGCTCATCACGATCCCGCCCGCGCAGATGGTCGCCAACATGAAGGTCGGCAAGATGGACGGCTACTGCGTCGGCGAGCCGTGGGGCGCGCGCGCGATCGCCGACGGCATCGGGTTCACGGCGATCACCACCCAGCAGATCTGGAAGGACCATCCGGAGAAAGTCCTCGGCTTCACCGAAGAGTTCGCGGCGAAGAACCCGAAGACGGTGAAGGCGTGCATGCGCGCCATCCTCGAAGCGAGCCAGTGGAACGACAAGCTCGAGAACCGCACGAAGATGGCGGAGGTCGTCGGCCAGCCGCAGTACGTCAACGCGGCGAAAGACGTCATCCTCGGCCGCATGCTGGGGGATTACGACTACGGCGACGGTCGCAAGGAGAAGGACAAGCACTACATGACCTTCTTCGACCGCCAGACGAACTTCCCGATGAAGTCGCACGGCACGTGGTGGCTCACGCAGTTCCGCCGGTGGGGGATGGTGAAGGAGGTGCCCGACTACAAGGGCATCGTCGACCGCGTGCATCGCCCCGACATCTACCGCGAAGTCGCGAAGGAGATGCGGATCGAGACGCCGCGCGGGGATGCGCAGAAAGAGACGTTCTTCGACGGCGGCGTGTTCGATCCGGGCGGCGATCCCGAGAAGTATGCCAAAGGCTTTGCCGTCCACACGATGGCGTCATGAACCCCGCCACGATCAGGAAGATCGTGCTTCCAGGCCTCGGTATGGTCGCCGTCCTCGTGTTGTGGACCGCGATCAGCCAGACGGTGGCGCACGACCTGCCGTCGCCCGCGAAGACGTGGACGGAGTCGCGCCGGTACGTGCTGGAGCCGTTCTTCAAGGACGGCGAGATGAACCAGGGCATCGGCCGCCTCGCCTTCTACTCGCTGGTGCGGGTCGCCAAGGGCTTCGCGCTCGCCCTGCTCCTCGGTACCCCGATCGGCTTCCTGCTCGGCATGTCGAAGACGTTCCACGAGTCGTTCGACCCGATCGTGCAGTTCCTCCGCCCGATCTCGCCGCTCGCGTGGCTGCCGCTCGGGCTCGTGATCTTCCAGAAGTCGGAGCCGGCGGCGATCTTCACGATCGCGCTCTGCGCGATGTGGCCGACCGTCATCAACACCGCCGTCGGCGTGCGCTCGATCAGCCAGGACTATTTGAACGTCGGCCGCGTGCTGAAGCTCTCGCGCTGGAAGATGCTCACGAAGATCATCGTGCCCGCGTCGCTGCCGTACGTGTTCACGGGCTACCGGCTCTCGCTCGGTCTCGCGTGGCTCGTGATCGTCGCCGCCGAGATGCTGACCGGCACCCCGGGCGTCGGCGGATTCCTCTGGCAGGAGTACAACAGCCTCGTCTACTCGCACATCATCCTGAGCGTCATCACCATCGGCGCGATCGGCCTCTTCCTCGATCGCCTCATGGGTCTCGTCGAGGCGCGCGTGAAGACCGGCTGATGGCGTACCTGGACGTTCGCGGTCTCGCGAAATCGTACGTGACGCGGCGCGGGACCACGCACGTGCTCGGCGGTGTCGACCTGACCGTCGACGAAGGCGAGTTCGTCGCGGTCGTCGGGTACTCCGGCTCCGGCAAGACCACGCTCGTCTCGCTCATCGCCGGTCTCCTCGTCCCCGATGCCGGCGACATCGTCCTGGACGGCGCGCGCGTGGATGCGCCGGGGCCCGAGCGGGGCATCGTGTTCCAGCAGTACTCCCTGCTGCCGTGGATGACCGTGTACGAGAACGTGGCCCTCGCGATCGACGCGGTGAACGCCGAAAAGAGCGCGGCCGAGCGGCGGGCGATCACGGAAGACCTCATCCGCCTCGTGAATCTGACACCGGCGCGCGACAAGCGGCCGGGTCAGTTGTCCGGCGGCATGCGCCAGCGCGTCGCGGTCGCGCGCGGCCTCGGCATGGCGCCGAAGGTGCTGCTGATGGACGAGCCGTTCAGCGCGCTGGACGCGCTGACCCGCGCGACGCTGCAGGACGAGCTCACGCGGATCTGGGGCGAGCGGCGCTGCACGGTGATCCTCATCACCAACGACGTCGACGAGGCGATCCTCCTCGCCGATCGCATCTATCCGATGACGCCGGGCCCGGGCGCGGTGCTCGGTGACGCGATCGAGGTCGCGCTGCCGCGTCCGCGCTCGCGGCGTCACATGAGCTTGAGCCCGGCGTACCAGAAGGCGCGGCACGGGCTCGTCGACTTCCTGCGGAATGCCCGGCGAGGCGTCGCGTGATGGCGTTCGTGGAAATCGACCAGCTCGGCAAGTCGTATGGCGACGCGGAGATCGTTCGTAATTTCACACTCGACGTCGAGGACGGCGAGTTCGTCTGCCTGCTCGGCCACTCCGGCTGCGGCAAGACGACCGTCTTGTCGATCCTGATGGGATTGAACACTCTGACGAAAGGGGGCATCACGATCGGCGGCCGCGAGATCGACGGTCCCGGCACCGACCGCGGCGTGGTGTTCCAGTCCGCCACGCTGCTGCCGTGGCTCTCCGTGCACGGCAACGTCCGTCTCGCGCTCGACCAGGTGCGTGCCGAGGCGGGGAAGAGTGCGGAGAGTTATCTCGAAGCCGTCGGCCTCGCGGGGCGCGGCGATCAGTATCCGCGCGAGCTGTCCGCCGGGATGCAGCAGCGCGTCGGCATCGCGCGCGCGTTCGCGCTGGAGCCGCGGCTCCTCCTGCTCGACGAGCCGTTCTCGCTCCTGGATGCGCTCACGCGCATGGACCTGCAGGACGAGCTGATCGCGCTGTGGGAGCGCACGCGACGTACCGTCGTCATGGTCACGCACGACGTGGACGAGGCGCTGTTCCTCGCCGACCGCATCGTGATGATGACGAACGGGCCCGCCGCCACCATCGGCCGGATCTTCGACGTGCCGTTCCCGCGTCCCCGCCGCCGCGAGGAGCTGCTCGATCGCCCCGACTATTTCTGGCTGCGGGACGCCGTGCTCGGTTTTCTCGAGGCCCAAACCCATGCCACGACCTGACAGTTGGTCCGCGACGCTGTGTCCGTACTGCGGCGTGGGCTGCGGCCTGCTCGTCAAGGTCGAGGACGGCCGCGTCACGCGCGTGAAGGGTGATCCCGCGCATCCGGCGAATCGTGGCGACATCTGCGCCAAGGCCGTGCACCTGCCGCCGACGCTGCGGACCGACGACCGGCTGCTCTATCCCCAGATTCGCGCCCGTCGCGACGCTTCGCCGAGCCGAGTACCGTGGGATCTCGCGCTGCGATTCGTCGGTGATCGGGTCCGCGAGATTGTCGACGCCCACGGCCCCGACGCGATCGCGTTCTACGCCTCCGGTCAGCTCACGACGGAGGAGTACTACGTCGCGAACAAGCTCGCGAAGGGTTTCTTCGGCACCAACAATTTCGACACCAACTCGCGGCTCTGCATGGCGTCCGCCGCCGTCGGGTACGCGCGCTCGCTCGGCGCCGACGGCCCGCCGTGCTCCTACGAGGACCTCGACGAAGCCGACTGCTTCCTGCTCGTCGGCACCAACACCGCTGACTGCCATCCGATCGTGTTCAAGCGCCTGCGCAAGCGAAAGCTCGAGAACCCCGACGGCGTGAGCGTCATCGTCGTCGATCCGCGGTGGACGGAGACCGCGGACCTCGCGGACCTCCATCTGCCGATCCGCCCCGGCTCCGACATCGCGCTCCTCAACGCGATGCTGCACGTGCTCGTCACGGAGCGGCGGATCGACCGCGCGTGGATCGACGCGCACACCAACGGCTGGGACGACGTGCGCCGCGCCGTCGCCGCGTACCCACCCGAGCGGGCGGCCGCGATGACGGGGCTTTCCGCCGGCATCATCGTCTCCGCGGCCCTTCGTTTCGGCGCCGCGCGTTCCGCGCTCACGCTGTGGTCGATGGGAGTCAACCAGAGCCACGTCGGCACCGACAAGAACGGCGCGATCCTCAACCTCCATCTTGCGACGGGCCAGATCGGCCGCCCCGGCGCCGGGCCGTTCTCACTGACGGGCCAGCCGAACGCGATGGGTGGCCGTGAGACGGGCGGGCTCGCGCACCTGTTGCCGGGGTATCGGCAGGTCGCTGAACCGGCCGATCGCCGAATGGTGGAGCGCCACTGGGGAATCGAGCCCGGGACGATCTCGCCGCGGCCGGGACGCACGGCGCTCGAGATCTTCGAAGGCGCCGCGCGGGGCGAGATCCGCGCGCTGTGGATCGTGTG
>JBGOTH010000344.1:0-4263 GCA_041476345.1 Methylomirabilia bacterium | reverse complement strand
CGTTGCTGCCCGTCGAATGGCGCGAATACCTCGACGCGCTCGGTCATCGCGAGGAGGAGACGTGAGGCGCACCGTATCGTTCTGACGTGACTGAAACGTTGGACATTGACGCATCTTCGACGGACCTATGGAATGGCGCGCGTAGGTCATTTTCCCGTCAGGAGGAGCCGATGTTCACCGTCGCCGCTACGCTCTCGCCCATCGTTTCCGTCGTCCTCGCCGTCGCGCTCATGGCGTCGCCCGCCGTCGCGTCCGATCACGTGGACAAGACGCCGACCAAGTCGACGTCGCCCGTGCCCGATGACAAGGACCATCCCGCGAAGGTGCGCGCCGCCGCGCCGCATCGCACCGCGGACACGCATCACGACGAGAAGGTCAACGTCAACACCGCCGACGTGAAGGAGCTCATGACGCTTACCGGCGTCGGCCGCAAGGTCGCCGAGAAGATCGTCGCGTACCGCGACAGCCACGGTCCGTTCAAGAAGGCCGACGAGCTGCGCAAGGTCGACGGCGTCGGCAACGGACTGTGGGAGAAGAATCGCGAGCGGATCGTGACGAAGTAGGAGGCCCGGCCGACTTTTTCTTTGGGCTTCGCGCGGGCTGGGGTACGATTCACACACAAGTCGGCCGGAGCGTCACAGCGCTCCCCGAGCGTCCCCGCCGGCAATGACGTCGGCGGTTGTGCGTGGCCGAGCCTCGAGCCGGGAGTCGGCATCCGGTTGGAGGTCAGTGGGACCTGGGCCCGCGTGGCGCCCTTGCCGAGAATAGGAGGTGATCCAGTCGATGTGTAGACCTACGGTGATCTGTGAGGTGGTTGCCTCCTAGGCAGGATCCACGCTGGCAGTAAGGTGGACGCGCCTGGGAGTCCAGGCACCACCGGCCCCGACGAGACCCGGTTCACCACCGGGGTGACGCGCCGCAGCGCGAACGCGTGTCATCAGTTCTCGTCGGGGCTTTTTTCTACGATCCTGGTCACGGGCCGCGAGCCGTTCCGCCCGCCGAGCCATCCCGGTATCGCCATCGAGAAGCGTCCGGCGGTGCCGCCCGCCACGATGATGTGAATGTCTTCGGGCGACGGAAACTTCGGGATCATCGTGTCGGCCGCCGGCGGCGTCTTCGCGAACTGGAGGATCGTCCCCTCTCCGTGCGCCGTGTCCGGCACGAGCTCCCGGTACGGACGGCGAATGGTTTCGTGAAGGTGGCGCGCCAGATCGTCGCGCGACCATCCGTCGTCGGCGAACGTGCGCGCGTGCTCCGGGCCGACCACGAGCATCGTGTGCGAATAGAGCGGGAAGTGCTTGCTGTTCCAGAGTCCCGCCATCGACCATCCGAGAGAGCCCGCGAGTGCCTGCGCCGTCCGGCTCGAGTGATCCGAGATGCCGTGCGGAGCTTCGCCCGCGAACAGCGTCAACGCGCTGGTACCGGCGGGTATCCCGCGGCTCACGTGATACGGCGCCCACGGGCTTGCCTCTTCGTTCTCGGCGATGCAGTAGGTGTAGCGACCGGGATGCCCGAAGGTCGACATCGACGTCTCCCCCGGCCGGGCACCACCCACGTTGATCATGAGCAGGCGCAGTGCGCGGCCCAGCGTCGCGTTGGCCCGATAGCCCGGGCCGAACACGCCGAAGCCCGCGTTCATGCCGGTGCGCGCGCGCACCGGACCGTTGACCACCATGAGCGGCGCCGAGAAGTGCGTCGATGCGGACATCCCGTGGAGGTTGAAGTCGTGATCGCACGCGGCGTCGACCGCGGCAAGCAGCACGGGCAGGTATTCGGGCCGGCAGCCCGCCATCACCGCGTTGATCGCGGCCTTCTCGACGGTGACACGCCCGTAGTTCGGCGGCATCTCGCCGACGAGCATGTCTCGGTCGCGCGCAGTGCCAGCCAGCATGCGATCGACGCGCGCGCGTGTCGGCGGCACGACGGGAAGACCGTCGGTGACGCCCTTGTCGAACCAGATCTCGAACTCGTCGTCGATCGGCATCGCGGCGGCGGCATGCTATCGTCAAAAGCGGTGAATTTCTTTCCTTTTCTCCGCACTGACAGCGCTAAACTCGCGTCATAACTGAGAATTCCCAAAGGGCTGGCATGGTCTGTGCTACCCTTAATCGCGTTTTTCGTCAGCAATCGCAGCACGATGGAGCAACAGATGTTCTACAACCTGTTGGCCGGAATGTTTTCGAACGACCTCGCGGTGGACCTCGGGACCGCGAACACGCTCGTCTATGTGCGCGGCGAAGGCATCGTTCTCAACGAGCCGTCGATCGTCGCGATCCATCAGGCCGATCATTCCGTGCTCGCGGTCGGGCACGAGGCGAAGGCGATGCTCGGCCGCACGCCCGGCAACATCGTCGCCATCCGGCCGTTGAAGGACGGCGTCATCGCCGACTTCGACGTCACGGAGAAGATGCTCCACTACTTCATTTCGAAGGTGCACCGTCGCCGGACGCTCGTGCGGCCGCGCATCGTGATCGGCGTGCCGTCCGGCATCACGCAGGTCGAAAAGCGTGCGGTGCGCGACTCGGCCATGCAGGCGGGTGCGCGCGAGGTGTATCTGATCGAAGAGCCGATGGCCGCCGCCATCGGCGCCGGGCTGCCGATCCAGGAGCCGGGCGGCAACATGATCGTCGACATCGGCGGCGGCACGACGGAAGTCGCGGTCATCTCGCTCTCCGGCATCGTGTACGCGAAGTCGGTGCGCATCGCCGGCGATGAGATGGACGAGGCGATCGTCCAGTACATCAAGAAGCACTACAACCTCCTCGTCGGCGAGCGCCGCGCGGAGGAAATCAAGATGAAGCTGGGATCGGCCTATCCCACGGGCGGCGAGCGCCGCACCATGGAGGTGAAGGGCCTCGACCTCATCGACGGAATTCCGAAGGCCATCGTCATCACGGACGAGGAAATCCGCGAGGCGCTGCGCGAGCCGGTGATGACGATCGTCGAGACCGTCCGCACCTGCCTCGAGCGCACGCCCCCCGAGCTGGCCTCGGACATCGTCGACAAGGGCATCGTGCTGGCGGGCGGCGGGGCGCTGCTGCGCAACCTGGACGTCCTCTTGCGGGAAGAGACGGGGCTGCCCATCATGTTGGCGGACGATCCGCTCACGGCGGTGGTGATGGGGGCGGGACGGGCCCTCGACGAGATCGGCCTGTTGAAGGCGATCTCCATCTCGTAGCGTCCCACCGCGCCCCCCGGCAGCAGAGATGCTCGAGTTCATCCGGCGCAACAGGGTTCTCCTCAGCTCCAGCCTCTTCCTGCTGTGCTCGCTCGCGATGCTCTCCGTGAACGCCCGCCATCCCGGCCGCGTCGACCCGCTCGGGCGCGCGTTCCTCGAGGTGATGGCGCCGTTCCAGCGTGTCGCGTCGGTGGTCGCCGGCCGGATCGCCGACGTCTGGACCGGCTACGTGGAGCTGCTCGGCGTCGAGCGTGAGAACGACCGCATGCGGGCGCGCCTGCACGACCTCGAGCGCCGCGCCACCGCCTACCGGGAGCTGGAGCTGATGAACCGGCGCCTGAAGCGGCTGCTGGCGCTGCAGCGTCGCCTGCCGACGTGGGCGGTCGCGGCGGAGGTCACCGGCCGCGACGCCAGCGTCTGGTTCGAGAGCCTGACGCTCGACAAGGGCGAGACCGACGGCCTGCAGGCCGGGATGCCGGTGCTCGCCCCGGAGGGCGTGGTCGGCGTGATCTCGAGCACGAGCCCGCACGCGGCGCGCGTGCTGCTGCTCTCCGATCCGAACAGCGGCATCGACGTGCTCGTGCAGCGCACCCGCGTGCGCGGCATCGTGAGCGGGCTCCTCGAAAAGGGCGCGGTCCTCAAGTACGTGAAGCGCGGCGAAGACGTCCAGGTGGGCGATCGCATCGTCACCTCCGGCCTCGACGGCATCTTTCCCAAGGGCATGACGGTCGGGCGCGTGACGCGTGTGTCGCGCAAGGACAGCGGCCTCTTCCTCTACGCCGAGGTGACCGCGGCCGCGGACGCGAGCCGGCTCGAGGAGGTTCTGGTCGCACCGGCGAGCGGCGCCGAGCTCCGCCGACGCGCGCTGGTGCCGGCCGAAGATCCGGTCGGCCCGCCGGATCCCTCGGCCCTCGGCGTGTTCGGGCCACCGGCGCCCCCGATCGAAGCGGCGCGGGAGCGGGCGCGGTGAATCTGTCACTGGCGACTCACGCGACCGCCGCCCCCAGCATCGGGACGGAGCTGCGTGCCGCCGCCGCCTACGCCCTCACGGGCGCCGTCGCCCTTCTGCTCCAGACCACGGTCCT
>JBGOTH010000343.1:0-4274 GCA_041476345.1 Methylomirabilia bacterium | reverse complement strand
GGCCACGGCCACACGCTCCACTTCTCGGCGGGTGGGTATTTCATCCTCGTCAACAACAAGCTCGTGCCGCCCGAAATGGGACCGCGGAGCTACAAGGATCTGGAGGATCCGAAGTTCAAGGGGCTCATCGTGCTGTCGGAGCCGATCGGCCCGTCGCCGGGCTCGCGCTGGGCCGCCTACGCGTGGCGAGCGTACGGCGACGAACATCTGAAGAAGGTCATCGCGAACGTGAAGGCGCTCACCCGCGCCGAGATCGATGCGCCCAAGCAGATCGCGCGAGGAGAATACGGGATCTTCATCCATCCCACGCAGGTCGGCGCCGCGGACATCTGGAAGCTGCCGAAGCCGCATCCGTTCCGTCTCGTCGTGCCGGAAGACGGCGTGATGCTCCTGATGGGCGGCATCAACCTGCTGCAGGGCGCGCCCCACCCGAATGCCGCCAAGGTGTTCATGAACTACCTGCTGACGAAATCGGCGCAGCAGATCCAGGCCGACGACCCGGGCGGACCGTTCATGCGGCGCGACGTCAAGCCGTCCGTCCCCGAGCTTGCGCATTTCACGACGGCGAAGCCGTTCCCGAACAACCCGGACACCTACGAGTTCGGCTCGAAGCTCTTTTTCGAATGGTCGGCGAAGGCCGAGCCGTATCTGAAGGCCGCCGGCCTCAAGTAGGACGGCGTCTGCTGCGCCCCAAGACGCTCCTGCCGCTTGTCTTGCTCGCGGTGACCGCGTGCATGGTCGTCTATCCCCTGAGCATGGTGGTCTATGGGAGCTTCAAGGACGGGGCTCCGGGACAAGCGGGCGGCTTCACGCTCGCGCACTGGCGCGCAGTGCTCGGCGACGCCGACACCTTCCGCGTGCTCTTCAACAGCATTCTGATCGCGGTGCCGCGGACGGTGCTGGCGCTCCTCCTCGCCACCGTGTTCGCGTGGTGCATCGCTCGCACGACAACGCCGTGCAAGCGGGTGCTCGAAGGCCTGCTGGTGTTCCTGTTCTTCCTGCCGGAGTTGCCCTGGGTCCTGGCCTGGATGCTGCTCGGCGCGCCGAACGTCGGCCTGCTCAATCAATGGCTCCGCGCGATCGTCCCCGGCGTGGAGACGTTCATCAACGTCTACTCGTACGCCGGCCTCATCATCCTCGGCGCGGTGCGCTCGGCGCCGGTGCTGTTCCTGTTCGTCTACCCGGCCTTCCAGGCGATGGACGCCACGCTGGAAGAGGCGGCCCGTATGGCCGGCGCCAGCGGGTGGCGCACGATCTGGCGAATCAACGTCCCGCTGCTGCTGCCGGCGCTGCTGGCCTCGGGCATCCTCTCCTTCGTGGTGGCCATGGAGTCCTTCGAGATCCCGCAGCTCCTTGGGACCCCGGCGAGGATCTTCGTGTTCACGACCAGGATCTACGATCTCGCCTACGGCGGACACGTCGCGCGCTTCGGTCCCGCCATGGAGCTGGCGGTGCTGCTCCTGCTCATCACCGTGAGCCTCATCGCGGCGCAGTGGAAGATCCTGAAGGGGCGCGCGTACACGACGATCTCCGGGCGCGGGTATCAGGCGCGCCCGCTCGACCTGGGGCGGTGGCGCTGGGTACCGTTTGCCGTCATCGTGGGATTCTTCGCCGTGTTCGGGGCGCTGCCGTTCGCGGTGCTGCTCCTGAACTCGTTCATGGAGCTCAGCGGCTTTATGAGCTGGGAGATGCTCACGACCCGCCACTGGACCGACGCGCTCGGGCGCACCGCGGTCCTCACGTCGATCAAGGACACGCTCGTGGTGTCCGTGACGGCCGCCACCCTCGGGGTCATCCTCTCGGCCGTGATCTCGTACGTCGTGACGCGCACGACGTGGGCGGGGCGCAAGATCCTGGACATGGTGGCCTGGGGCCCGTGGGCGGTGCCCGGTCTCGTGATGGCCCTCGGATTTCTGTGGGCGTTCGTGTGGCTGCCCATCTACGGGACGCTGTGGCTCCTCGTCCTCGTCTTCGTCGCGCGCGGGCTGCCGGTCGGCTCGCGGTTCTTCACCGCGACGATGGTGCAGCTCGGGGCGGAGCTCGAAGAGTCGGCACGAATTCACGGCGCGTCCTGGCTCCGGACCTTCGTGCGCATCTGGGTGCCGCTCCTGCGCCCGGCGATCCTCGGGGCGTGGATCCTTCTGTTCGTCATCGCCGTGCGCACCCTTGATCTCGTGGTGCTCCTCGCCGGCCCGGGGAGCCGCATGCTCTCCGCCGACATCTTTTTCTGGACCGTGAGCGGGAAGCAGGAGGCGGCGTCGGTGCTCGCGCTGCTCCAGACCGTGCTGGTGATCGCGGGATATGTCGCGGCGCGGCTGCTTCTCGGTCGGGCGCCGCGGAGCGCGCTCTAGGATGAAGCGGGCTCGTAGACGCGCCCGCGCGCGATCACGCGTTCGATGCGTCTCACGTTGCGGATGTCAGCCAGAGGGTCCGCGCCAAGGAGTACGAGATCGGCGGCGAGGCCGGGCACGATCGTCCCGAATTCTTCCTCCCGATCGAGCCGCGCGGCGGCACGACTGGTCGCGGCCAGCAGCGCGTCCATCGTCGACAGACCGGCGCGCACCAGCAGCTCCAGCTCCCGGTGCAGCGAGTAACCGGAGACGATCGCGACGTTCGGACAGTCGGTGCCCGCGAGCACGGTGCCGCCGGCGCGATGGAAGCGGTCGACCAGCGCGAGCAGGTGCTCCCAGCCCTTGCGCGTCCGATCGATCGCGCGCGTGGACACGCCACCGGCCGCGCGACGACGCTCCGCCCAACGGCCCGTCAGCTCCTCGCGCACGCGGAGGGGAAGCGCCGACAGGATCGGCGTCCGCTCCGGATCATCCATGCTCGTGTCGCCGACGTCCTCTCCGAGCGCACCCGGCCGCGCGGCGAACAACACGAGGGTGGGATCGAGCGCGGTGTCCGCGGCGATCAGGCGGTCGAAGAGACGTATGACCGCGTCGCCGCGGGGATCGACGTCCGCGAGCCAGCGCCACATCCACCCGCCGTACTCGAAGGGCGTGAGCCGGCCGGGCTCCGGCGGCCGGATCGCCTCGGGCGCGAGCGCGCCGAAGACCATCATGTGCTCGACGCAATCGACGCCGGCATCCGCGGCGTCGGCGCCCCACGTCTCCTGCTGATGCATGAAGACGCGCAGCCCGCGCTCGCGCGCGCGTGCGCAAGCGCGCGCCGCCGTGCCCGGCGTGATCGTGACGTAGAGCTTGATCGCGTGCACGCCCGCGTCGGCGAGCTCGTCGACGGCGTGCTCGATGCGCGCGCCGTCCACGCGGCGGCTCATGTGGGCGAATCCGGCGTAGGGCTCGCCCTCCTCCAGGAACGGGCCGGTGTAGAGCAAGCGCGGGCCGGGCGTCGCTCCACTGTCGATCGCGTCGCGAAGCGCCGTGAGATCCGGGAGCTGGCCGCCAAGATCGAGCACGGTGGTGACACCCGCGGCCAGGAAGAGAGGCGCCGTCCAGCGGTCCGGCCCGAGCACGTGGACGTGCATGTCGGTGAGGCCGGGAATCACGAAGCGCCCGCGGCCGTCGATGATCTCCGCGCCCTCGGGCGGCGGGCCCTCCGTCGCCGGACCGACACGCGAGACGCGATCGCCGTCGATCACGACGGTCGCGTTGACGAGCGGCGGGCGGCCGGTGCCGTCGATCAAGGTGGCACCGGTGACCGCGATGGGACGACGGTGTTCGGAATCGTTCATCGACTCGGTACACAATACCCGTGATGTCCCAGTTCGACGACGACCTCTACTTCGAGATCCTCGAGAGCGAACGGATCCGATGGATGGTGGAGCCGTGATGCATTGAGCGAGCCCGGCGAGCGGTGGTGATGAAACGACGGCTCTCGGAACCCCCGGGTCGCATGTTCTACGGCTGGTGGATCGTGATCGTCGGCTGCGTCCTCGACGCCGTGAAGGGCGGGACCTACAATACGGGGTTCACGCTGTACTTCCTGCCCGTGCTCAACGAGCTGCATCTGAGTCGGGCCGCGGTGTCCTTGCCCTTCTCGCTCGCCAAGCTCGAGACCGCGCTCGGAGGACCGCTCGCGGGCTATCTCATCGACCGGATCGATCTGCGGGTGGTGATGGTCGCCGGAACGCTCCTCGCCGGGCTGGGGTTCGTGCTCCTGTCGTTCACGCACAGCTATCTGTGGTTCGTGCTGGTCTTCGTCGGCCTCGTCACCACCGGCTTTCAGCTCGGCTTCAATCAGGCCACCCTCGCCGTGGTCAATCACTGGTTTCGCCGGAAGCGTGGCCTCGCCATGTCCATCGTCCAGACCGG
>JBGOTH010000342.1:0-4275 GCA_041476345.1 Methylomirabilia bacterium | reverse complement strand
CCGCCGAACAGCCCGGGCACGGCCCTTCGCATCAGTGAGGGCGACTGGCGCTATGCGTTCGGCGTGCACGCGCCGGACGATATCGATCGCCACATGTCGGGTCTCCCGTATTTCATCGGAGAGCTCGGACATCGCGACATCTTCGCGCTGAGCGGCCATTACCGCTGGTGGGCGCGCGTGGGCTCGGTGCCTGACCGGCGTGGCGACGTCACGTGGGGCACGGGGCTCAGCTTCGATCAGCTCGTGGCCGAGAACACCGGCGTGTTCTTCCGCGCGGGCCTGAGCCGCAGCGAGGGCGAGGCGCTGACGTCGCACGCGTGGTCGGGGGGCGTGCAGCATTCGCCGGACTGGCTCGGCCGGCCGAAGGACCTCGTCGGCATCGGCTACACGTTCCAGCACGAGACGGCGGGCCGCGAGCACGCCGCCGAGGTCTACTACAATGTGTCGCTGGCGGAGTGCTGTCAGGTGATCGCGAACGTGCAGTGGATCGTCTCGGGACCGAATCAGGTCACCGGGCGGCGCAACCGCGATGTGATCGTGCCGGGGCTGCGGGCACTCATCCTATTTTAGGAGGACACGGTGGAAGTGAAGTCGATCACCCCGAAATTCGCGCAGGTGACGAGCGGCCTACGCTTCCCCGAAGGCCCCGTCGCGATGCCGGACGGCTCCGTCATCCTGGTGGAGATCGAGCGCCAGACGCTGTCGCGCGTGGCACCCGACGGCAAGATCCACATCATCGCGAAGCTCGGCGGCGGGCCGAACGGCGCCGCCATGGGGCCGGGCGGCAAGATCTACGTCACGAACAACGGTGGCTTCGAGTGGATCGAGCGGCCGGGCAAGATTTTCCCCGCGACGATCGCCAAGGACTACACGAGCGGGAGCGTCCAGATCGTCGACCCAGACACCGGCAAGTTCGACACGCTCTACGACAGTTGCGACGGACGCAGGCTGCGTGGCCCCAACGATCTTGTATTCGATCGCGCGGGCGGCTTCTGGTTCACCGACCTCGGCAAGACGCGCGACCGCGATTCCGATCGGGGCGCCGTCTACTACGCGAAGGCCGACGGCTCGATGATCAAGGAAGCGATCTTCCCGCTCGAGCGGCCGAACGGCATCGGGCTCTCGCCGGACGAGAAGACGCTCTATGTCGTCGAGACGCCGACGGCGCGCTGCTGGTCGTTCACGCTGTCGGCACCCGGCGAGATCGAGTCGGCGAACGGCGTGTACCGCGGCGAAAAGGGCAAGGTGGTCGTCGGGCTCGGCGGGTATCAGATGTTCGACTCGCTCGCCGTCGACGGCGACGGCCACATCTGCGTCGCGACGCTCATCACCGGTGCCGTCAGCGACATCTGGCCGGACGGCAGCCGCGTCGATCAGTACATGCTGCCCGATATGATGGTGACCAACGTGTGCTTCGGCGGGCGCGATTTGCGTACCGTGTATGCGACACTCTCGATGGGCGGCACGCTCGTGTCGTTCGAGTGGCCGCGGCCGGGTCTGCCGCTCAACTACCTCAACATCAACCGCCAGGAGGCCTGAATGATCGCGATCTGGGTGAAGGCGAAGATCAAGCCGGCAATGCGCGAGAAGTTCCTGAAGGCGATCGAGCTCGACGCGCTCGGCTCGGAGCACGACGAGCCCGGCTGTCTTCGCTTCAACGTGCTCCAGGACCAGAAGGACGCGAACGTCTATTACTTCTACGAGATCTACAAGGACGAGGCCGCGCTCGAAGCGCACCGGGCGGCGCCACACTACGCCGTGTGGAGAGCCGCCGCCGACACGCTCGACGGGCCGACGGAAGCGGTTCGCGTGACGCCGGTCTTTCCGGCCGCCCGCGCCTATTGGGGGAAGGCCTAGACCGCATCCGCTCCGCGCAGCCTGAGACCACCGGCGAGCCTGGCGGCGCTTGCCGCCAGTGACGCGTCGACGTCGACGAGGCGGAGCTCGGGAAGCCGTAAGAGGGCGGCGACGACGGCCGTGCCGCTGACCATCACACTCCCATCGACCACCATCTGAGCGCGCGTCGCGCCCGGCGGATCTCGTCGGCCGCGGAACGACCTTTCGGCCACCGCGCGCCGATCTCCGCGGCGACGCGGTCGAGCGTCGACCACGCCCGCGCGCCGCCGGGCCGACGCCCGGACGCACGTCCGCCGGCGGGGACGAGCCGTGCGACGACCTGGCCCCGGTAGGTCACCTCGACGGTGGGGCCACGCGCGCGGACACCACCGTCAGCGCGCGCCCAGTGCGGTGATCACGGCGATGCCGGCGACGATCAGGAGCGTCCCCGCCACCACGCGGGCGTTCAGGATCTCGAGCCCGCGCAGGAAGAACGGCGAGAGCAGCAGGACGAAGATGGGCGCCGACGCGGTGAGCGGAGTGACGACGCTCACCGTGCCGAGGCTCAGCGCGATGATCGTGATGAAGACGCCCCCGTTTTCCAGCACGCCGGCCACGATGAAGTAGATCAGCGTCCGGCCCCGGCACGCGAGGATCCCTCGGTGCCGGGCGGCCAGCATGAGCGCGCTGAACGCGATCAGCGCGGTCGTGAGGTTGACCGCCGTCCCCAGCACCGGGCCCATGTACGCGAGCCCCGCCTTGCGCATGATCTGCACGATGCCGAAGCACGTCGCCGACGAGAGTGGCAAGAGGATGAGCGACGGCCGGAAGCCCGTGCGCCCGCCGCTGGTGGAGAGCAGAACGGTGCCGGCGACGATCACGATCGTCCCCGTGAGGATGGGCAGGGTCACGCGCTCTCCGAGCAGCAGGATCGCCAGCCCGGTCGCGATCATCGGTTGCAAGTTGCCGACGGACGCCGACACCGAAGCGCCGATCCTGTCGATCGCGAGGAACCGCAGGAGTCGGCCGCCCACGGTGCCGATCAACCCCGCGAGGATGAAGATCAGCACGCCCGCTCTCGAGAAACGGCCGATGCCGCCGGTCACGAACACCGCGATCCAGAGGCCGACCGCGCCGACGATGAGGTTGATCCAGAACCCCGTGTAGGGATCGCCCTTGCGCAGGCCCTGGCGGATGAAGATCGTGGCGCCGGCGGAGACCATCGCGGCGCTGAGTGCCAGGACGGGAACGATCGTCACGCGATCGCCTGACTTGGCAGCACGCGCAGCGCACGCACGGGCGAGAGCACGAGCCGGACGAAGCCGAGCAGCATGCCGAGCTCCGCGACGACCAGCGTCAACGGCAATCCGATGACGCCGCCGAGCGCGCCGCCGACCAGCGCGCCGATCGGCATCGCGCCGCCCGCGAGGAACCGCATGGTCGCGTTGACGCGGCCCTGCAGCCGGTCCGGCGTGATCGCCTGCCGCACGCTGACCGCGTCGACGTAGTACACGATCACCGCCATCCACTGGCCGAACTCGGACGCGACGACCATCGCGATCGCGACGCGCGGGAACAGCACCGCGAGCGGGACGAGGAGGCCGGTGAGTCCGAAGGCGAGCTGCGCGACGATCAACGCCCGCCCGATGCCGAGCCGCCGCGTCACCGGTCCCGCGACGAGCGCGCCCGCGAGGGAGCCGAGACCACCGGTAGCGAGCACGAGCCCCATGCCCACCGCGCCGAGCCCGAGGTCCCGCGCCATGTAGAGCACGTAGACGGCGTTGAACATGCGCCCGAAGAACGTCATGGTCGCGGACGTGGCCGCGAGCGCCAGGAGCAACGGTTGTCCGCGGACGACGCGCAGGCCCTCGCGGATCTCGGCCCACACGCCGGCCCGGTCGACGCTGCGCGCGGGCGGCGTTTCCGTGGCGCGCGTCCGCCTGATGAAGAACGCGGATGCGAGGAACGAGAGCGCGTCGAGGAGGACGGCGAACGGTGCGCCGAGGATTCCGACCAACGCGCCGCCGAGGCTCGGCCCGACCACCTGGGCGCCGGCGGCCGTCACCTCGAGCTTGGCGTTGCCGTCGACGAGATGCTCGCGCGTGACCAGCGAGGGCAGGAACGCGAGGTGCGCGATGTCGAACCCGAGCGAGAGCGTGCCGACGAGGAAGGCCACCGCGCACACGAGCTCGATGCGTAAGGCGCCGAGCACGCTCGCGAGCGGGATCACGCTCAGGAGCGCCGCGCGGCCGATGTCGGTCGCGATCAGCACGGGCCGCCTCCGCACGCGATCGATCCACACGCCGGCGAACAGGCCCATGAACACGATCGGCACGGTGCCCGACGCAGTGAGCACGCCCATCTGCCACGGGGTCGCGTTGAGCGTCAGCGCGCCGATGAGGGGGAGCGCGAGAGCCGTGATCTGCGAGCCGACGTCGG
>JBGOTH010000341.1:0-4287 GCA_041476345.1 Methylomirabilia bacterium | reverse complement strand
TGCTGCCGATGGGCCGCAAGCTCGGCCAGGTGACCTTCGTGAATCGCCACGATCTCTTCGACCTGTTGACGACTCACCGCGCCCATGTCGAGCAGCGTACGGTTCCGCTCGACTTTCTTCTGGTCTGCCTCGACCATCGCCTGCATCGAGAGGTATTTCATCTGCGCTTCCGCCAATTCGTTGCTGAACACGATCGCGATTCGGTCTCCGCGCCGTACCGTCGTCCCGAGCTCGACGGCCACCTGACGCACGACGCCACCGACGAGCGCGTTCACCTTGCTGTCACGGTACGCGTTCGACGTCACCGTCCCCGGCACCGTCAGTGCCGTCGCGGTCGTAGCCCTCGTGACGACGGCAGTTTTGATACCGGCGCGCTTCATCGCCTCCGGCGTCAACGACAGTTCGATCGGCTCCTCGCTGCCCTTCGGAGTAGTCGCCGGTGTCGACATCACACCTGCCCGGGCGGTCTTCGCGCTCCGGGAATTCCACAGGACACCCGCGCCCATCCCGACCGCGAGCAGCGCAGCCCCCATCGCCCCCAGCGCGATCCGTCGAAGCATCTAACGGACCGGCACGGCAAACTTCGTCGAGCCTTTGCGAGCCGCGCCGTCCCACGCCACGCTCACCTGGCGGTCACCACGATCCGAGAAATTGATCGAGCCCCGGTAGCGACCCGGGCCATCCGGCTCCAGCGCGGCCCCGGCGATCATCGGGGCCATGCCCGGCATCGACATCGCTGTGCTGAGCGTCACCTTGCCCGCGTCGACCGGCTTCCTGTCGGCACCACTGAACTCCAGGACGAACGTGTTCTTCCCCTGCGTCCACTGCCCCGCTTCGTTCGACAGCGTGACGGTGACGTCCCTGACCTTCTGCGTCTTGATCGGCTTGAGATCCGCGGCGAGCGCAGGCGCGATCATCCCTGCGATGAGAAGCACCAGAGCACCACGAACGATGCGCGGAATCATGTTGTTCTCCCTTCTTCGTTAGTCGGTACCATGGTCGGCGCCGATGCCGCCGCCCTGGAGGCTTCGCGGCGCAGCTCGCGTTCGCGAAGCCAGTAAAAGATCACCGGAGTCACGAGCAGCACGTGAGCGAGCGAGCTCACCATGCCGCCGAGAACGGGCGCGGCGATCGGCTTCATGACTTCGGCGCCCGTCGAATGGCTCCACATGACCGGGAGGAGGCTCGCGACGATCGTCGTCACGGTCATCACCTTGGGGCGGAGGCGCAGCAGTGCTCCGTCGGTGACGGCCTCGAGAAGCGCGGCAGGTGTGAGACGGCCGCCAAGCCCGGCGCGCTTCCGCGCGACCGCCTCTTCGAGATAGATGACCATCACGACGGCCGTCTGCACGGCGGTGCCGAACAGCGCGATGAAGCCGACCCAGACAGCAACGGACGCGTTGTAGCCGAGCGCCCACAGGAGATAGATCCCGCCCGACAGCGCGAACGGCACGGCGAGCAGGACATGCGCGGCTTCGACGAACGAGCCGTAGGTGAGGTACAGCATCACGTAGATCACGGCGAAGACGACAGGGATGACCACCGTCAGCCGTTGCCGCGCGCGAAGCTCGTTCTCGTACTGGCCGCTCCACTCGATATAGGAGCCCGCGGGCAACGCGACCTTCGCGGCGACGATCCGCCGCGCCTCGTCGACGAAGCCGCCGACGTCGCGGCCACGGACGTTGAGGAGAACGGTCACGACGAGCAACCCGTTCTCGCTCGCGATCATCGAAGGCCCTTCGACGGACCGAATATCCGCCACCTGAGCCAGGGGCACCTGCGTCCCAGTGGGTGACGTGACGGTGACAGACGCCAATGCCTGCGCACTCTCGCGATACACAGGGGCGTAGCGCACGCGCACGGGGAAGCGCTGCCGGCCTTCGATGGTGAGCGTGAGATTCGTCTCACCCACCGCCGTCTCGATGACGTCCTGGATGGCGCCCACCGCGATGCCGTAGCGCGCCGCCGCCTCGCGCTTCACGCGAATGTCGAGATACGGCGCTCCGGTCACTTGCTCCGGGTACACGTCCACCGCACCGGGAATTTGGCGGAGCACGTCGGCGATGGCACGGGCCCGCTCCTGGAGAACGTTCAGATCGCTCCCGAACACCTTGACGCCGACCTCGGAGCGAATGCCCGTCGTCAGCATGTTGATGCGGTTGATGATCGGCTGCGTCCAGATGTCGGCGACGCCGGGCAACGCGGCCGCCTGGTCGAGCTCCGCGATGAGCTTTTCACGCGTCATCCCAGCCCGCCACGCGGATGGCGGTTTCAGGTTGATGATCGTCTCCGTCATGTTCACCGGCGCGGGGTCGGTCGACGTCTCCGCGCGGCCGATCTTCGCGACGACGCGGGCCACCTCCGGCACGGCGGCGATCGCCGCGTTCTGCTTCTTCGTGATGTCGATCGCCTGCGGCAGCCCCACGGAGGGATCGGTGATCGGCATGAACATGAGGTCGCCTTCATCCAACGGCGGCATGAACTCTCGCCCGATCCGCGGCACCACGGCCATGGCACCGACGAACACGAGGCCGGCGAGGGCGAGCGTGAGTGCGCGGTGGCGCAGCGCCCAGCCGAGCACCGGGCGATAGAGCCACACGAGCGGACGCATGATCGGGTTCCGGTCCTCGCCGCGGATGCGGCCGCCGATGAGCAGACTGCACAGCACCGGCACGAGCGTCACCGACAACAGCGTGGCGCCCGCCATCGCGAAGGTCTTGGTGAACGCCAGCGGATGGAAGAGCTTCCCCTCCTGCCCCGTCAGCGCGAACACCGGCACGAACGCGAGGACGATGATCGCCATCGAGAAGAAGATGGGACGTCCCACGACTCGTGTCGCGTCGAGGACGGCGGCCGCGACGCGCCGTCGATCCCGCGTGTCGATCCCACGCTGCTCGATGGCACGGAACGCGTTCTCCGTCACCACGATCGCGGCATCGACGAGGACGCCGATCGCGATGGCGATCCCGGCCAGTGACATCAGGTTCGAGCTGATACCGAGGTACCGCATGAACAGGAACGCCGTCAGCACGGCGAGCGGCAGTGGGATCGTGACGACGAGGACGGAGCGGATATTCAGCAGGAACAGGACGTTGACCGCGGTGACGACCAGCGTCTCTTCGATCAGGGCTCGGCGAAGCGTCGCGACGGCACGCTCGATCAGCGCCGAGCGGTCATAGAACGGGACGATACGGACGCCGGGCGGGAGGCCGGGCTCGAGGGCTCGGATCTTTTCCTTGACCCTTCTGATGACGTCCACCGTGCTGACGCCGTAGCGCGCGACGACCACGCCGCCCACCGCTTCGTCGGTTCCCTTGACGAGCGCCGACGCACGGAACGCGTCTCCGATCTTCACGTCGGCGACCTGGCGCACGTAGACGGGCACGCCGTTCTCCGCGCCGATGACGATCTGCTCCACGTCGCTGAGCTTTTCGATCAGCCCGAGGCCCCGCACGATCGTCCACGTCCCGCTCGCCTCGATGACGTTGCCGCCGACGTTGCGGTTGCTGCGCATCACCGCGTCGACGACCGCGGAGATCGGGACGCGATATGCGCGCAAGCGATTGGGATCGACGTCGACCTGGTACTGCCGCACCACGCCGCCAACGCTCGCGACTTCCGCAACGCCGGGCACGGCGTTCAGCTGGTAGCGGATGAACCAGTCCTGAATCGCGCGCAGGTCGCGCAACGAGTGCGACGGGCTTTCGACCGTGTACCAGAACACGTGACCGACGCCCGTCGCATCGGGCCCGAGCGTCGGAGCCAGACCGGCCGGCAGCCCCTTCGTCAGCAGCTGCAAGCGCTCGAGCACGCGCGAGCGCGCGAAGTACAGGTCGACGCCGTCTTCGAAGATGACGTTGATCATCGAGAAGCCGAACGCGGAGGACGACCGCACGACGCGGACGTTGGGAAGCCCTTGCAGGCTCACCGTCAGCGGATACGTCACCTGGTCTTCGACTTCCTGGGGGGAGCGCCCGGGCCAGTCGGTGAATACGATCACCTGGTTGTCGGAGAGGTCCGGGATCGCGTCGATGGGCGTCGTGAGCAACGCCCAATAACCCCACGCTCCCAGCAGCGCGAAGCACGCCACCACGAGAAAGCGATGCCGAAGCGACAGCTCGATCAGGCGACCAATCATGCGAGCGCAGCACCCTCCCGCTTGACGCAGGCCGCGATGCGGGGAGCGCACGCGCAGACGAGCGTCAGCGACGTCGTTGGTTCAGCGTTGGAGCGAAGGCGACGGAGGTGCGGCTACTTGGGGGGAGGTTCGGGACTACGCGGATCGAT
>JBGOTH010000340.1:0-4295 GCA_041476345.1 Methylomirabilia bacterium | reverse complement strand
GCTAGCCGTGATCGGCTTCACCTCTTCGTGCGAGACGCAGACGAACGGCCGATGAGCGGGCCGAGGAAGCCGCGCGTTTCGCGCAGCGCGCGGCGCGCCGCCGCGACGGAGAGACCCGTGCGCGCCATCACGATCGCGACGCGCACGCCGCTGCCGTCCTCGAGCAGGCGCCGCGCGCGCGCGCGCGACACGCGGCCGAGCTCCATCACCAGGCGTAGGGCGCGCTCGCGCAGCTTTTGCGATCGCGGCTGGAGATCCACCATCCGGTTGCCGTAGACCTTGCCGAGTCGCGCCATCGCGGAAGTCGTGAGCGTGTTGAGCACGAGCTTGGTCGCGGTGCCCGCCTTGAGACGCGTGGAGCCCGCGAGCACCTCCGGCCCCGGCGCCGCCGTGATGACGACATCCGCGGGCACGACCGAGCGCTGGTTGCAAACGACGAGCACGGTGGCCGCGCCGCGCGCGCGGGAAGCCGCCAGCGCGCTGCGCACGAACGGCGTGACACCGCTCGCGGAGATTCCCACGACGACGTCGCCCGCGCGGACACGCGCGCGCACCACGCGCGCGGCGGCAGACGCGTCGTCCTCCGCGCCTTCGCGCGAGCGAAAGACCGACGCACGCCCGCCGGCCATGATCGCCTGCACCATGCGCGGAGGCGTCCCGAACGTCGGCGGACACTCGGCGGCTTCGAGCACGCCGAGCCGCCCGCTCGTTCCCGCGCCGACGAAGAACAGACGGCCGCCGCGCTCGAACGCGTGCGTGATGAGTGCGACGGCGGCCGCGATGCGGGGCGCCGCGCGTCCCACCGCTGCCACCACGCGCCGGTCTTCGCGATTCATCAGGCGGGCGACGCGGAGGGGCGACAGGCGGTCGAGATCGCGGCTCGCGCGGTTCGGCCGCTCGGTGGAGAGACGCTCGAGACGCATGCGCGGCGGCATGCCGCGATACTATACGATCCCCTCGAGATGCCCGCCGTGCGCTCCGGACTCGACGTGCTGGTCGCCGATCGCGCATCGTTGCTCCGTGGGCGACGCGTCGCCCTCGTCGCGCATCAAGCGTCGGTCGATTCGCGACTGCGTCACGCGGCGCCGCTCGTCGCGGGTCTGCGCGGCGTGAAGCTCGTCGCGCTCTGGGCGCCCGAGCACGGCCTCTGGGGCGCACCGCAGGATCACGCGCACATCCGCTTCGAGCGCGATCCCTTGACGCGCTTGCCGGTGCTGAGCCTCTATGGACAGCGCCGGTCGCCGACCCCCGCCATGCTGCGCGGGATCGACGCCGTCGTCGTCGACCTTCAGGACGTCGGCGCGCGCTACTACACGTTCATCTGGACGACGGCGCTCGTCATGCGCGCGGCGGCGGCGGCGGGCGTCGAGGTGATCGTGCTCGACCGGCCGAACCCGCTCGGCGGCACGCGCGTCGAGGGCAACGTCGCCGATCCCGCGTACGCGTCGTTCGTCGGGCTCTATCCGCTCGCCGTTCGCCACGGCATGACGATCGGCGAGATCGCGGCGTACCTGAACGAGACGCACGCCCTCGGCTGCCGCCTGACCGTCGTCCGCATGCGCGGGTGGCGGCGCTCGATGCTGTGGGAAGACACGGGAATCCCGTGGATAGCGCCGTCGCCCAACATGCCGACCCCTGACACCGCGCGCGTCTACCCTGGCGGCTGCCTGTACGAGGGCACGAATCTCTCGGAAGGCCGCGGCACAACGCGCCCGTTCGAATGGGTCGGCGCCCCGTACCTCGACGCGCACGCATACGCCGGCGCGCTGAACGACCTCGGGCTTCCGGGCGTCGCGTTCCGCCCCGCGCGCTTCACGCCCACCTTCCACAAGTGGGCGGGCAAACAATGCGGCGGCGTGCAGATCCACGTGACCGACGGGGCCCGCTTCAAGCCGTACCTCACGGGCCTCGGGGTGATCGCCGCCGCGCGACGGGTCGGGCGGCGGGGCTTCGCGTGGCGCCGGCCGCCGTACGAGTTCGAGCGACGGAAGCTGCCGATCGACATCCTGTGCGGCACGGACGCCATCCGGAAAGCGATCGAGCGCGGCCGCCCGCTCGGCGAGATCGAGCGCGCGTGGGGGCCGGGGCTCGCGACGTGGAAGCGGCGCCGCGCGCGCTATCTCATGTACCGATGATCGCCATCGCGCCGCGGGCGCCGCTCGTCACGCCCGCCCGGTTCTTCGTTCACCCCGCGTTCGACTACCTGCTGATCGCGGGAGGGCTGAGCCTGCTCTTCGGGCTTGGTTTGTGGGCGGTGAACCTGCATCGGATCCTGGGCGCGTGGCTCGCCACCCTCTTCATCGTCGCGAACGGCGCGCACTTCGCCGCCTCCACGGTGCGGCTCTACACGCGCCCCGGCGTGACGCGCGCGCTCCCGCTGCTCACGCTCGGCTTCCCGGTCATCGGCGTGCTCGCCGTGACGGCCGCGATCATGCTGCCGGAGCCGCTCGGGCTCTACCTCTTCTCGATCTACGTCGTGTGGTCGCCCTACCACTACTCGGCGCAGGCGTACGGGCTGGCGGTGATGTACGGCTACCGGGCGGGCGTGGCGCTGGATGCGGGCGCAAAGCGCGTGGTGTGGATCGCGTGCCTGGTGCCGTTCGTCTGGACGCTCCTGCAGACGCAGGGCGGCGCCGCGGGCGTGCTGCGCTGGTGGCGGATGTCGTCCACGGGGACCGTGGAATATGCGCGGACCAGCGCGTCGCACGTGCTCACGGTGCTCATCCTGCTTGCGCCGATCCTGCTCGTGCTGTGGCTACGCGCACGTCACGGCGTGACGCTCCCGGCCATCTCGGTGGTGACGATCGCCAGCAACGCCGTGTGGTGGACGCTCTTCAACCTCTACGACGCGTTCTTGTGGGCGACGGTGTTCCACGGCCTGCAGTACCTGGCGATCGTGACGATTTTCCACGTGAAGGACCGCATGCGTGATCCTGCCAACCGCCGCGGGATCACCTGGCACGCCGCGACGTTCTACGCGGCGTGCGTGGCGATCGGCTACGTGCTGTTCAACCTGTGGCCGTTCGCGTACTCGTGGGCGGGCTACAACGTGCTGAAGAGCTCGCTGATGGTGGCCGCCGCGGTGAACATCCACCACTTCGTCGTCGACGCGTACATCTGGCGTCTCCGCAAGGATCCGAACTACGCCAACGTGATGGACGCGCCGGTCACTCGAAGAGCTTCGTGAAGAAGCCTTTCACGCTGCGGGCGAATGCCACCGCGCTGTCGCGGATGTTACGGCCCGCGCTCGTCGCCTCGGGCTCCGCGGCCTTGCCGGCCTCCTTGAATTTCTCGCCGGTGTATTTCGCGCTTTCCTCCACGGTCTTGGCGATTCCTTTGGCCGTGTCCGCGACGCCATCGATGACCTCGCCAGAACCGATCTTCTTCGCGCCGGTGGCGACCTGATCGGTCGCCGCCTTGACCTTGGAGTCGTCGGCCGCGATGGCGGGCGCCCCCACGACCGTGATGAGTGCGACAGCGGCCAGCACGACGATCCCTGTCCTCATGCGTCACCTCCTCGGTACCAGTGTATCCACGGACTCCTCACGAGCGCGAATATCCCGATTGCCTGCCCCGGCCATGGTCGCCGGTTGTTAGAATCGAGCGCGTGACCGAGCTGGCCGATCTCGTCGGCGAGCGTCTGATGATCGGCCTCGCCGGCCCCGACCTCACCGATGCCGACGTCACCGTGTTTCGCGAGACGCGCGCGGCGGGCCTCATCCTCTACCGTCGCAACTTCGAGACGCCGGAGCGGCTCGCGCGGCTGATCGACGGGCTCGAGACGGCGATCGGCCGGCGCCTGCTCGTCGGGACCGACCACGAAGGCGGGCGCGTCATCATGCTGGGCGCCGGCACCACGATCTTTCCGGACAACCTCGCCGTCGGCACCGCCGGCGAAGAAGCCTTCGCGCATCGACAGGGCCTGATCGAAGCGCGCGAGCTCCGGCGTCTCGGGGTCGACCTCAACCTCGGTCCCGTGCTCGACGTCCTCACCGACGGCTACAGTCCGAACATCGGAATCCGCGCCTACGGCAAGGATCCCGCGATCGTCGCCCGTTACGGCACCGCGCGCATCAAGGGCATGCAGCGCGGCGGGCTCTCCGCGTGCCCGAAGCACTTTCCCGGCAAGGGCCACGCTTCGCTCGACGCGCACCTCACGCTGCCGACGATCCACTCGACCTGGGCCGAGATGCACGCCACGCACCTGCCCCCGTTCATGGCCGCGATCGCCGAAGGCGTCGACTGCGTGATGACGTCGCACCCCGTCTATCCCAACCTCGATCCGTCGCGCGTGC
>JBGOTH010000339.1:0-4303 GCA_041476345.1 Methylomirabilia bacterium | reverse complement strand
GCCCGGGCGCACGAGCGCGCGCCAACGCGCAGGATCGAGCGGCTCGACGAAGAGCAGCTCGATGGGGCGCCCGCCCGCGTCCTCGGCGAACACGCGCGCGGGGATCACGCGCGAATCGTTCACCACGAGGCAATCACCGGGACGCAGCACGTCCGGCAGCTCGCGGAAGACGCGATCGCCGAGCGCGCCGCTCGCGCGATCCACGACCAGAAGGCGCGCCGCCTCGCGCGGCTCCGCGGGCGTCTGGGCGATGGCCTCCGGCGGCAGCAGGTAGTCGAGCGCGGCGAGATCCACGACTCCCGAGTGTACGCTCAGCCGATCTTCGCGCCGGGGTCCACCTCGGTGTCGGGACGCAGCAGGATGACCTCGCTCCGCTCGTTGTAGGCGCCGAGGACGAGCACCTCGGAGACGAACGGGCCGATCTGCTTGGGCGGAAAGTTCACGACGGCGATCACGCGACGCCCGACGAGCGTCTCCGGACGATAGAGCTCGGTGATCTGCGCACTCGAGCGCTTCACGCCGATCGGTCCGAAGTCGATCGAGAGCTTGATCGCGGGCCGCCGTGCCTCGGGAAACGGCGCCGCGTCCACCACGACGCCGACGCGCAGGTCGATCTTCTCGAAGTCCTCCCAGGAAATAATCACCTGGAGTTGGGGGGCTCCGGGCGCCCCCCAAGCCCCCGAGAGGGGCAACAACCCGTGGGGGGCTTGGGGGGCGCCCGGAGCCCCCCAACTCGTTCAAAACTCCGAACGTGGTGCCCGGATAGTAGAACTCGAGGATCTGGCGCGCGGAATAGCCGCGCTCCGCCATTGCCTTCGCGCCCCACTGACACATGCCGACACCGTGCCCGTACCCGCGGCCCGCGAAACGCGCGACCTCGCCGTCGACCGCCACCGCGAACAGCGTGCTCTTGAAGACGTCGTAGCCGAGCATCCGGCGGAAGTCGTTGCCGCGCAGCTGGGCGTGGCCGCGCGTGCCCGCGACCGTGACCGTCGCCGCCCGCAGCGACGGCGTCCGCTCCACGATCGAGATCGTCCGCACGCGGCCGACGTCCACGCCGCCTCGCTTCAGCGCATCGCTGAGCTCGCCGAGCTTCACGTCGAGGTTCCAGAAATAGTGCGGCGAGCCCGCCGAGAACGGGCACACCACGGGCTTGAGCGCGGGCATGTTGCGGGCGGCGAACACCGTGCGCGGATCCTCCGTGTAGCCGCCGCTCTCCGTGTGATAGAAGGCCGGGAACACCTCACCTTCCCACAGGAGCACCTGCCCCGTCGTCTCGCGCACGGCGTCCCAGACCGGGGACGTCGGCGGCACGCGGCCAAAGTACTGCTGGTTCGCCGTCGACGCGACGATGTTGTACGGCTTGCCCACGCTGATCTGCCGCTGGTGCGCCGCGTACGTCCGCGCCGCGATCGCCTGCGCGCGCAGCGCTTCCTTCGGGAACTTCTCGCCGGCCTCCGCGCGGAGCACGCCCGGCAGGTAGTCCTCCATCGGCAGCTCGTTCACGACGGCGATCCCTTCGCCGTTCCGTACGAGATCGAGCGGCGACGGATACTCGCGGCCGTTGAGCTGGAGCGGCCGGTCGCTGGTGAGCCGAAAGCTCGCGGCCCGGACGCCTTCCACGTCGACGAGGACGCCGCCGGGAACGGCCCGGATGTGGTCGACTCGCCAGGGTCGCGCGCGACACCGCTCGCACCGCCCGAGCTCCGTGATCTCGATGTCATCGCCACGGATCTCGACGAGGCGCGCCTGCTCGACCAGCGCCACGCGAATGGTGTCCGCGGCCAGCACGGGCTCAGCGGCCGCCACCAGCACGAGCGTGGCGAGGATGAAGCGCGTCACTCGAACAGTCCGACCTGACCGGGGGCGCCGGCCGGGGGCTGCTTGCCGAGGTGCGCGTACGCGTCGCGCGTCGCGCGGCGGCCCGCCGGCGTCCGCTGGATGAAACCGATCTTGAGCAGGTACGGCTCGACCATCTCGGAGAGCGTCTCGCCGTCGTCGTTGATCGTCGCGGCCACCGCCTCGAGACCCACCGGGCCGCCGCCGTAGTGCTCGACGATCGCGGAGAGGAAGCGCCGATCGAGCCGGTCGAGCCCGCGGGTGTCGACGCCTTCGAGATCGAGCGCGGCGCGCGCCACCGTCTCCGTCAGCTGACCACCCGCCTTGACCTGCGCGTAGTCGCGCACGCGGCGCAGCAGCCGGTTGACGATGCGCGGCGTCCCGCGCGAGCGACGCGCGATCTCCGTGGCGCCGCCGGCGTGAAGCGGCGCGCCCAGGATGCTCGCGGAGCGCGTGACGATGCTGACGAGATCCGGCTCCGAATAGAAGTCGAGGTGGTGAAAGATCCCGAAGCGCTCGCGGAGGGGCGCCGAGAGCATGCCCGGCCGCGTGGTCGCCCCCACGAGGGTGAACCGGTTCAGCCGGTGCTTGATGCTGCGCGCGTGGAGGCCCTTGTCCATGACGAGGTTGACGACGAAGTCCTCCATCGCGGGGTAGAGCAGCTCCTCCACGACACGCGCGAGCCGGTGGATCTCGTCGATGAACAGGACGTCGCCGTCGTTGAGGTTCGTGAGGATGCCCATGAGGTCGCCCCCACGCTCGACCGCGGGCCCCGACGTCGTGACGAGGCTCGTCGACATCTCGTTCGCGAGGATGCCCGCGAGCGTCGTCTTGCCGAGTCCCGGCGGACCATAGAGGAGCACGTGGTCGACGCACTCGCCGCGCTGGCGTGCCGCCTCGACCGAGACGCGGAGGCTGGCCACCGCCTGCTCCTGGCCGACGTACTCCTCGAAGGTCCGCGGGCGGAGCTGGCGCTCGAACTGCGCCTCCTCCGGCGTCGCCATCGGGCTCAGGGCCGGTCCGCGGTCCGTACTCACGAGCGCTGGCTCGCGGCGGCGGCACGATAGATCTCGTTGAAGAGATCCTCGGCCGTAAGGACGTCCGGGCGGCGACGGAACGCGTCCGCGATGAGCTGCGAGGCTTCGGACGGTCGATGCCCGAGCTGCTTGACGAGCACGTCGAAGGCCATCTCCCTGAGACCTTCCGCATCGGCCGCGACCGGCGCCGCCGGCTCCGCCGTGGCCGCGTCTTCGCGCGCGAGCGCGAACTTCGCCACCTTGCTCTGGAGCTGCGCGACGATGTTCTTCGCCTTCTGCGGCCCGATGCCGGGAAGCGCGCGGAGGTACTTCTCGTCCTGGCGCGCGATGGCGGCGGCGAGCTCAGCGACGGGGGCCGCGAGCGAGCGCGCGGCCACCATCGGCCCGATGTCCTTCACCGTGATGAGCTTCTCGAAGAACTCCTTGTCGAGATCGCTCGTGAACCCGATGAGGACGGGCCGGGGCTGATCGCGCGTGGCGTGGTAGTAGATGACGAGCTCGAGCTCGGGCGCCGTCTCGCCGACCTCCGCACCCTCGAGCTGGCGCAGCGCGATCGGCGGCAGAAAGATTTCGTAGCCGATGCCTCCGCACTCGAGGACGATGTGGCCTTCGGACTTGCGCCTCAGGTGTCCTCGCAGCGTCGCGATCATTTGGAGTCGCGGGCTCCCGGGCTTCGCCCGCCCGCTCCGTCTGACGAACTGCCGAGTCCCCCTGACAAACTGCCCCGTCCCCCTGACGAACTGCCGAGTCCCCCTGACAAACTGCCCCGTCCCCCTGACGAACTGCCGAGTCCCCCTGACGAAGTACGCGAGAGGCCCGTCCACGCGAGCGCGAGCGCGTCCGCGACGTGGCTCGGATGGGGCGGCTCCGCGAGTTTCAGGAGGCGCCCCATCGCGCGCTGCACCTGCACCTTCGACGCCGCCCCGTTGAAGGCGACGGCGCTCTTCACTTCGGCGGGCGCGAGCGACATGACGGGGACGCCCCATTGCCCGGCGGCCAGGCAGACAACGCCGCGCGCGTGCGCCATCAGGAGCGCGGTGCGCGGGAACTTGTACTCCGAATACAGATCCTCGAGGACGATGAGGTCGGGCGTGTGCTTGACGAGAAGGTCGTGGACGCCGTCGTAGATGATGCGGAGCCGTGCCTCGAACGCGAGGTCGGTCGTCGTGGTGATGACGCCGACGGCGAGCACGGCGGAGCCCGCCGTCTCCCGTTCGAGGAGCCCATAGCCGGTGGCCACGAGCCCGGGATCGATGCCGAGCGCTCGGCGCGTGCCGGTGTCGCTAGGCAGCGGAGATGGCCTCGATGACCTCGTCCGGGATGTCGTAGTTCGCGTAGACCGCCTGAACGTCGTCCAGATCCTCCAGCGTCTCGATCAGGTGCAGCACGCCCGGCGCCTCCTTATCCTCGACGCGCACGGTCGACTG
>JBGOTH010000338.1:0-4304 GCA_041476345.1 Methylomirabilia bacterium | reverse complement strand
GTGGCGGAGCGCTTCGAGCGCGACGGCGAACAGGATCGCGGCTCCCGTCAGGACCAGGCCCGTCGTGCGCCAGGGTGACCGCGTCAGCGCGACCAGCGCGCTCGTCCCGGCGAGGATCGCGGTCAGGATCGCGACGAGCGCGCTCGGCGCCGTCCGCGTCACGCGCCCGCGGACGACGGCGTCGATGGCGATGGCGTGGAGATACACGCCGGGCGCCGTCATCGACGTCGGGCTCGAGGATCCGAGGTGATGGAGCCCGCAGGGGTCGATGGCGGCGCCGGGCGGGACGGCCGGAAGAAACCGCGCGCTCGAGAGCTTGCGATCCTCGTCGGGTACGGTCGAACCGACCAGCACGATGCGCCCGGCGAACGCCCGGACGAGCGCGGCCGGTGCGGCCTCCGCACATCGGAGCACGTCGGCGAGCGCGTACGTCGGAATGGCTTCGGCGGGCTCTCGTGGCGTCAGGAGCACGACCGCGGGCATCGGCGTGCCGTGGGCCCGGGCGAGCAGGGAGGCGGCAAAGCTCGGAACCTCTTGCATCGTCTCGGCGTGATATCCGCGCCGAACGTGGCGATGCACACCGTCCGCATCCGCGACGAGCTCCGTCAGGCCCAGCGAGTGCTCGTCGACGTCGAGCGCGGCCAGGAAAGGCGACGCCGGCAGCGAGCGTGCCGTGCGCCCGAGGACGATCCGGTCCCGATGCGCGGCGAGCGCCGCGAGAAACGGGCGATCGAAGTCAGGCGACAGGCGATTCGCCGTGTACGCGAACAGGAAGTCGAAGCCCACGGCGCGCGCGCCCGCGCCGGTCAGCGCCGTGGTCAGCTTCGCCCAGACGGGTGCGAAGAGCGCGCGCGGATACGGAGCCAGCGCCGCCGTCTCGAGGCTCAGAGGATCCACCGCGACGACGGCGACGGGATTCGGCTCGGAGGTGGGCGGCGTGCCGAGCGCCGCGCGTGCCCAGATCAGCACGTCGAGCAGCGGACCGTCGAACGGCAAGGGAACGGACACGGCGAAGCCGACGACGAGCGCGACGATCGCGCAGCCGATCGTCGTGAGCTCGCGATAGCGACGATGCCTCACGGCGCGACCGCGGGGATGTTACTCGACGTTGACGAGAGTCAGCGTCTCGCCGGGCGCGATCGTGTCGAGGGTACGCAATCCGATCACGACGGGCTTCCGGTCGGCGGCCGCGGGGAGCAGCTCGAGGTCGTAGTTCGCGGCCGCGGCGAGCGGCGGAGCGTCCTGGGGCCAGCGGGAGGCGCTCCCCGTGACGACGGTCTGTTCGAGGACGATCTCGCTGCCGCGGGTCACGCGCAGCGCCGAGAACTCGGCGGCCCGCGGCCCGATGATCGCGAAGTCCGGGCGGGGGGAGACCGTGAGGCGCGGCGGTCCGATGGAGCGCATGAGAACACCGGCGCTCGCGCCGTCGTCCTTGAGCGTGACCTTGCGCGGGCACGCGACACGGACGTCGGACGGCCGCGCGCCGCCGGTGAAGTCCACGCCGTCCCTCCGGAACGTCGCGACGCCGCCGACGAGGGTGAATCGGCGGCACGAGCCGTAGTGCTGGAAGACGAACCGCACGCCGGCGGGAACGGTCACGGTCGTGTCGGCGGCCACCTCGCGGTAGGGCTCGATGCCCGTGATGCGGCCGCCCGATACCTCGAGGACGAGCGCCACACCCGCCTTCGGCGGTGTCTGCGCGCCCGCGGCGGTCACCACGGCGAGGAGCATCCCGATCGCCACCGCGCGTTTCATCCTAGTAGGTGCCGGGCCGGATCTTCGCGTAGAGATCCTTGAGCTTCTGCGCGGTGAAGCCGGGACCCTGGCAGACGGAGATGATCTTTCGCTCGTCCGCTTCCACGTCCGCGACGGCCTTGGCGATCTTGTCCGCGATCTCGATGGGAATGGTCGTCGCGCCGTGCTGGTCGGCGTGGACGAGATCGCCGGGCTTGATCGTGAGGCCGCCGACTTTCACCGGGATCCCGAAGTCCACCATGTGCACCCAGGCGTGCGAGACGGACACGTGCGCGGCCGCGAACTGGAAGCCGAGCGCTTTCACCTCGTCGAGATCGCGGACCGAGCCGTCGGTCAGCACGCCCACGCAGCCGAGCGCCCGGTGGATGTTCGCCTGCACTTCGCCCCACTGGGCGCCTTGCCCGCGGGGCTCGTCGAGATCGTGGACGACGACGATGCGCGGCGCCGGGATCGACAGCACGTAATCCCACCAGCCATACGTCGAGGCCCGATGGTCCTTGAGCGGCTCGTGCTCGGCTCGGATGAGGCAGGGGACGGCGTAGCCGACCATCGGCCCCATCTGAGGGAAGAGGCAGCGGATCTGAGACGACACGTTGCCGTGATGCCGGGGGCGGACCTTGAACGTCTCGATGGCGTTGGCCACGCTGGGACTGGTGATCTTCTTCAGGGCGTCGATCAATGGAGCCTCCTGTTAGATGGATTCTCTGCGTTTGCGGATCAGCGCGTCGTGCAGGATCTCGACGGCGTTCTTCACGCCGTCGAGGTTCGGGTTCACGTCCAGCGCGCGCTCATAGTACTCGAGCGCGCGCCCCGGTTCGTCGAGCTGGATGTAGATCATGCCGTACCCGCTGAGGGCGCCGTAGTGAAACGGGTTGCGCTTCATCACCTCGTCACAGTCGGCCAGCGACTTCTTGTACTCGCCCATGAGGTAGTACACGGTCGCGCGCTTGTTCCAGCCCTCTGCGAAGTCGGGCTTCCTCGCGATGATCGCCGTGAACGTCCTGACCGCGTCGGCCCACAAGCCGTCGCTCATTTCCTGCACGCCGTTGGCGAAGAGGGCATCGATTTCGGCGTCGCCCGAGCGGCTCCACACCTCCCACATCGCGGCTTCGGCGCCGAGCCGCACCGCCTGATCGGGATCGCGAAGCGCTCGAGCGATCCGCGGGAGGTCGGCCATGGTGCCCGTGCCGGCGAGGGTGCGCAGCGCTTGCCGTCGCGCGACCGCGTCGGTCCGGTCCTCCAGCCCGCGCAGTGCGTCGTCGCGCGGCGCGGCGGCGGCGGCGACCGGTATCACGAGCGCGAGCAGGGCCGCGAGCACGACGGCGGTCATCCGGCCGCCAGGGCGAGCAGCGCCGCCTCGTCGATCGTCGGGACGCCGAGCCGTTCTGCGTCGTCCGCCTTGCTGCCCGCCGCTTCACCCACGACCACGTAGTCCGTCTTTTTCGACACGGCGCTCTTGATGCTGCCGCCGTGCTTCTCGATCAGCGCCCGGGCCGCGTCCCGGCTCAGCGTGGGGAGGGTGCCCGTGACCACGAAGCTCTTGCCGGCGAGCGTCTGCGGTGACGGGGCGGCGCGTCGCTGGGTCGTCACCAGGCCGACCTCGCGCAGCTTCGTGACGAGCTCGCGGTTCTTGTCTTCGGCGAAGAACGTGCGCACGGCACGCGCAATCTCCGGGCCGATGCCGTGGATCTGCGCCAGCTCTTCTTCCGACGCATCCGCGATGCGCTGCAGGTCGCCGAAGTGATCGGCCAGGAGCTGGGCCACGCGCTCGCCCACCATCCGGATGCCGAGCGCGTTGAGCAGCCGCGCGACTCCGCGCCCGCGCGAGCCCGCGATCGCCGCCACCACGTTGCGCGCGGATTTCTCGGCCATCCGCTCGAGCGCGGCGAGGTGATCGACGGTGAGCCGATACAGATCCGCGAAGTCATGCACGAGCCCGTGGTCGACGAGCTGCTCGACGAGGCTCTCGCCGAGGTGCTCGATGTCCATCGCCCGCCGGGAGCCGAAGTGCTGCAGCCGCCCCTTGAGCTGCGCCGGGCAGGCGGCGTTCGTGCAGCGCCAGTACGCTTCGCCTTCGGGGCGCGTGGCCACGCCGCCGCACGCGGGGCAACGGTCGGGGAACGTGAACGGCACCGTCCCGTCCGGCCGCTTCGTGGCGACGACCTGGATGACGTAGGGGATGACGTCGCCCGCGCGCTCGATGAGCACGGTGTCGCCGACGCGGACGTCCTTGCGCCGCACCTCGTCCTCGTTGTGGAGGCTGACGTTGCGGATCGTCACCCCCGCCAGCTCCACCGGCTCGAGCTTCGCCACGGGCGTGAGCGCGCCGGTCTTCCCGACGTTCACCTCGATGTCCTGCACGATCGTCGTCGCCTGGCGCGCGGCGAACTTGAAGGCGATGGCCCAGCGCGGATGATGCGCGGTCGCGCCGAGCCGGCGCTGCTGCTCGAGCGAATCGACCTTCACCACCACGCCGTCCGCGTCGTACGCGAGCGTGTCGCGGTCCGCCTCCAGCCGCGCGCAGGCGGCGATGACCGCGTCGATGTCGG
>JBGOTH010000337.1:0-4308 GCA_041476345.1 Methylomirabilia bacterium | reverse complement strand
TGCTGGGGCCGCTCGACATCTTCAAGAAGGTCGGCTTCGACTGGTGGCACGATATCGAGAACAAGTTCGCGCAGCGCTAACGGAGGATTGCGAATGCGAAGCAAGCGGGCGTGGCTGGCGGTCGTCGCGGTGGCACTTCTCGTGGGATTCGTGGCACCGGCCGGCGCGCAGCCGGCGGGCACGCTCGTCGTCGGGCTCGTCGCCGAGCCGGTCAATCTCGATCCCGCGCAGGTCACGGACCTCAACTCCAACCGCGTGGGGCGCCGCATCGTCGAGACGCTCGTCACGTTCCCCGAGGAGAAGACCGAGGTCGTGCCCGGGCTCGCGGAGTCGTGGACGATCTCGAAGGACGGGCTCCAGTACACGTTCAAGCTGCGCAAGGGCATCACGTTCCACGACGGCACTCCATTCAATGCCGCATCCGTGAAGTTTTCGATCGAGCGGCAGATCAACCCGGATCATCCCGCGAACAAGCTTGGCAAGTATCCCTTCGCCAACTATTTCTTCGGCAACGTGAAGGCGGTCGAGCCCCTGAGCGATGATCGCGTCGCGTTCCTCCTCAAGGAACCGCGCGCGTCGTTCCTCGCCGTGCTCACCGCCGGTGCCGCGTCGATCGTGAGCCCGGCGGCGGTGATGAAGGCCGGCCTCGACTACCCGAGCGCGCCCGTCGGCACCGGCCCGTTCAAGTTCGCGAGCTGGGATCGCGGCCAGCGCGTGGTGCTGGAGAAGAACGCGAAGTACTGGAAGGGCCCCGTGAAGATCGACCGCGTGGTTTATCGCCCGATCGTGGAAGATCAGGCGCGCCTCACGGAGCTGCTGACCGGCCAGCTCGACCTGATCGTCGGCGTGCCGGCCGACTACGTCGGCAAGCTCGAGCAGGACGCCAAGGTCTCGGTGCTCAAGCAGACGGGCGTGCACGTCTGGTATCTCGGCATCAACAATCAGAAGAAGCCGTTCGATGACCGGCGCGTGCGCCAGGCACTCAACTACGCCGTCGACAAGCAGGCGATCGTGCGCGACGTGCTCAAGGGAACCGGCACGCCGTCGCTCGGCCCCGTGCAGCCCCACACGTGGGGTGCCGAGCCGGGGTTGAAGCCGTATCCGTTCGATCCGGCGCGCGCCAAGAAGCTCCTCGCGGAAGCGGGCTACCCGAACGGATTCACGACGACGCTGTGGGTGCCGGAGTCCGGCTCCGGCATGCAGGCGCCCGTCGCGATGTCGACGGTGATTCAATCGAATCTCAAAGCGGTCGGCGTCAACGTCACCATGCAGACGATGGAGTGGGGCGCGTATCTCGCCAAGCTGCGCAGCAAGGACCAGGAGCTCTTCGCGCTGTCGTGGATGGCGGGCATGGAAGACCCTGACATGGTGATGTACCCGCTGCTCCACAGCTCGCAGTGGACGCCGAACGGGCCCAACCGCGCGCTCTACAAGAACGCCAAGTTCGATCAGCTCCTGACGGACGCGCGCCACACGACGGACCAGGCCAAGCGCGCCGCGCTCTACAAGCAGGCGCAGAAGATCCTGATCGAGGACGCGCCGTGGATCTTCATCGACCATGAAGTGCAGATCGCCGCGTTCGCCAAGCGCGTGCAGGGGTTCAAGCTCCATCCGAGCTTCGACCTGCGCGTCGAGACGATCTCTCTGAAGTGAGCCGCTTCCTCGTCCGCCGGCTCCTCCTGCTGGTGCCGGTGCTGATGGGGGTGTCGGTGATCGTGTTCCTCGTGCTGCACCTGGCGCCCGGCGATCCCGCGGAGATCATGCTGGGACCGCAGGCGACGCAGGTGGAGCGGATGCGGCTGCGCGCGGAGCTCGGTCTCGACGATCCGCTCTATCTGCAGTACGGGCGGTGGATGGGGCACGTGGTGCAGGGCGATCTCGGACGCTCGCTGTGGATGCGGCGCCCCGTGCTCGGCGAAGTGCTCGTGCGCTTCAAGGCGACGCTGCTCCTCACCGCGACGGCGCTCCTCATCTCCTCGATCGGCGGCGTCGCGCTCGGCATTCTCTCCGCGACCCGGCCGAACTCGCTCCTCGATCGCACGAGCGCCGTCGCCTCGCTCTTCGGCGCGAGCATGCCCGTCTTCTGGCTCGGCATCGTGCTCATGGTGCTCTTCTCGCTCACGCTCGGCTGGCTGCCGGCATCCGGCATGTTCGCGCCGTATGGCGGCGGCGACGCGCTCGATCTCCTGCGCCACCTCGTGCTGCCCGCGCTGACGCTCGCGGCGGCGTCGGTCACGATCGTCGCGCGCCTCACGCGCGCCGCCATGCTGGAGGTGCTCGGCCAGGACTTCATCCGCACCGCGCGCGCCAAGGGCCTGGCGGAGCGCCGCGTGGTGGTGCGCCACGCGTTGAAGAACGCGCTGGTGCCGATCGTCACGGTGATCGGCGTGCAAGCCGGCTATCTGCTCGGCGGCGCCGTCCTCACGGAGACCGTGTTCGCGTGGCCCGGTGTCGGCACGCTGATGGTGCAGGGTATCCTCGCGCGCGACATCCCGCTCGTGCAGGGCTGCGTCCTGGTCGTCGCGCTCACGTTCGTGCTCGTCAACCTCGCGGTCGACATGCTCTACGCGCTCCTCGATCCGCGCATCCGCTATGAATGACGTGGTACGCCGGCTGCTGTCACGCAACCGCCTCGCGGTCGCGGCGTTCGTCGTCATTCTGCTCGCGGTGCTCGCGGCGGTGTCGGCGCCGTGGCTGCCGCTGGTCGATCCGGACGCCGTGGACACGCCGAACCGATTGCAACGGCCGTTCACGCCCGGCCACGTGCTCGGCACCGACGAGTTCGGGCGCGACCTCGGAAGCCGGCTCGTGTGGGGCTCGCGCGTGTCGCTGCTCGCCGGTGTCGGGACGGCGGGGCTCGCCATGCTCGTCGGCGTGAGCCTCGGCGTCCTCGGCGGCTATTACACGGGCTGGATCGAGACGACGGTCATGCGGCTCACCGACATCCTGATGGCGTTTCCGTACATCCTCCTCGCCATCGCGATCGTGGCGGGGCTGGGGCCGGGGTTGCGCAACGCCATGATCGCGATCGCGATCGTCGGCTTCCCGTTCTACACGCGGCTCGTGCGCAGCGTGGTGCTGTCGGTGCGCGAGCGCGAGTTCGTGGAGGCGGCGCGCGCGCTCGGCAGCCCGGACCTCGTGATCCTGCGTCGCCACGTGGTGCCGCACCTGATCTCGCCGGTGATCGTCGCTTTCAGCCTGGACGTCGGCGCCAAGATCCTCGCCACCGCGGGGCTCAGCTTCCTCGGCCTCGGCACGCAGCCGCCGACGGCGGACTGGGGCAGCATGCTCGCCACCGGACGCCAGTTCGTGATCCTGCGCCCGCACGTGGTCCTGCTGCCCGGCATCGCGATCTTCGTGATGGTGCTGGCCCTCAACCTCGTCGGCGACGCGGTGCGAGACGCGCTCGATCCGCGGAGCAGCACCACGTGAGTGGTACCGTGGGTGACGCCGTGATCCGCGTGGCCGCGCTGCTTGCCGTTCTCGTCGTGCCCGGCGTGGCCGCGGCCGCCGAGATCACCGTCCTCTGCGCGCGCGGCATGCAGCACGTCGTCGCCGCCGCCGCCGAGGACTTCCAGCGCACCACGAAGCACAGCGTGTGGTTCAGTTACGGGACGACGGGCGGGGTCCTCGGCCGCGCCGTCGCCGACCCGGCCGACGTCGTCATCGCGAGCGCCGCCGGAGTCGCGGATCTCGAATCGAAGGGCGCGGTGGAGTTCGGCACACGCGTCCTTCTCGGGCGTGTCGGTATCGGCGTCGCGACGAAGGCGGGCGCGCCGCGGATCGATATTTCTTCGGCGGCGCTGCTCCGGCGCGCGATCCTCGCCGCGACGTCGCTCGGCTATGCCGATCCCGAGGCGGGCGGCCAGGCGGGACGTCACTTCGCGCACGTGCTCGCGTCGATCGGTATCGCGCCGCTCGTCGGTCCGAAGACCACGCTGTTCCCCGACGGCCTGCGCGCGCTCCAGAGCGTCGCCAAGGGAGAGACGGATCTGGCGGCCGCGCCCATCAGCGAGATCCTCGGCGTCGAAGGCGTGGCGCTCGCGGGCCCGCTGCCCGAGACGTTGCAGCAGGTGCTCGTGTACGGCGCCGGCGTTCTCGTTCGCAGCCCCGCGCCCGCCGTCGCGAAAGCTTTTCTCAGACACTTGAAGAGCGCGGAAGTACGCGCGCGGTTCAAGGCGGGCGGGATCGACGATAGAAGTACAGGGGGGGCTCCGGGCGCCCCCCAAGCCCCCCGCGCTCGGGGCACCCCGGCGCAGCCGTGGCGCCCCTCGACAACAGCCCCTCGACAACGCGATTCGTTCACAG
>JBGOTH010000336.1:0-4308 GCA_041476345.1 Methylomirabilia bacterium | reverse complement strand
GGTGAAGCCGATCTGGGCGATCGTTATCACGCAGGATTGCGACACCACGCGAGTCCCGGATATCAGCCTGTGCGAGATTCGGTCTATGAGCGCCGTCTTGAAGTACAGCGCCCCGAGCAGTCCGAAGGCGTGGGCAAGCCTGCTTTCTAAGCAGGCGGTAACGAACTACAAGTGGTTCTATCTGCCCCCTGATGCTGGAGTCGGGTTCGCCGACCGGATGGCAGTTGATTTTCTGTCGACTATACGGGTGCCGCGTGCGGACCTTGAGACCTTTCGCGGCCTCCGGGCGGGACGTCTGAATTCGACCGCGGACGAGCACTTTCGGGAGCGGTTGGCCGAGTTCTTCAGGCGGTATCCGTACAACGAGTGGTATCCATTTAGTAAAGAGGAGTTCGAAGCCTATCGAACCGACCACGGAAGCGAGGCGGCAACGATCAAGCCCTACAAATATCAAGAGTAGTGCGACGGTCGGGCCATTCGATTAGGGCGTTGCACGAGGATCAGCAATACCAGCCCGACTGCGCCAAGTAATCCGTTCACCAGGAACGCGCGCTGGACGCCCCAGTGCTCCGACACGAAGCCCACCTCGAAGGCGCCGATCGGAAACACGCCGCCCGAGAGCAGCGTGTAGACGCTCATCACCCGGCCCCGCAGGCGGTCCGGCGCCGCGAGTTGGAGCGACGTGTTGCAGCCCACCATCACCAGCGTGCCGCAGAAGCCCGTGATGCCCATGAGGATCGCCGCCAGCCAGAAGACGCGCGTGAAGGCCAGGCCAAGCAATCCGCACAGTGACACGGCCAGCGCGACGATGATGAACGTCGGGCGCGGGCCACGGTTGCTCATCGCGCCGGACAGGAGGCCCGCGCTCAGCGCGCCGACGCCGAGGCACGTCATCAGCAAGCCGAAGCCCTCCGCGCCCATCCCAAGCACGTTGCGCGCGAGCAGCGGGACGTAGACGCTGAAGTTGAAGACGCAGAAGCTCAGGATGATCTGCAGGCCGAGGATGAACCGCACCGCCGGCGTGCTCAGCGCGTAGGCGATGCCTTCCATCATGTCTTCGATCACCGTCGTCGCCGCCATGCGCGGGATCGGGCGCCGGCCGGGAATCGTCGCGAGCATCGCGATCGAAAAGACGAACGCTATCGCGTTCAGGAAGAAGCCCGGCGCCAGGCCGACGCGCGCGATGAGAATGCCCGCAATCGCCGGCCCGATGATCCGCGCCCCGTTGAACGACGCGGAGTTGAGGCCGACGGCGCTCGTGACGTTCTCGCGGCCCACCAGCTCCATCACTAGTGATTGGCGCGCCGGCTGGTCGATCGCCGTCATCACGCCCCACAGCACCGCGATCACCGCCACGTGCCAATAGCGCGCGTGTCCGGTCCACGCCAGCGAGCCGAGCGTCACCGCCAGCACGCATTGAGCCGCCTGCGTGACGAAGAGCAGCGTGCGCCGGTTGACGCGGTCCGCGAGCACGCCGGTGAAGAGCGTCAGGACGAGCAGCGGGCCGGATTGCAGCGTGGAGATGAGCCCGAGCTTGAGCGGTGAGTTCGTGAGCTGCAGGACCAGCCACGACTGCGTGACAGACTGCATCCACGTCCCGGACTGGCCGACGATCGTGCCGATGAAGTAGCGGCGGTAGTGGAGCTGCGCCAGCGCGCGGAGCCCGGCTGGTAACGGCATGCGTAGCCAGACTAGCATCGCTGAGGACTGCGCTACACTCGGCGGACTGGTTCAAAGGAGGCTCCGATGGTTTGGCTCGCGCTCGTCCTGCTGCTCGTCACGCCCGCCACGTCGTTCGCGGCGGATCCGCTCGTCGTCAGCATCTGGGGCGGTAACTGGAAGGACACGATTGAGAAGGTCGTCGCGAAACCGTTCACGGCGAAGACCGGCATCCCCGTGGAGTTCGAAGTGGGCGCCACGCTCGACCGGCTCGCGAAGGCGCGCGTGTCGAAGGCGGCGCCGCTCGTGGACATCACGTTCACGACCAGCCACGTCGCGCGGCTCTACCTCTCCGACGGCCTCTACGAGAAGCTCGACCTCGCGAAGATCCCGAACAGCAAAGAGCTCGCGAAGGAAGCATTCCGCAGCGACTACCACATCGGCACGTGGGCGTACGTCTACACGATCGCGTACCGGCCCGACCAGGTGAAGATGAACATCACCAAGTGGGCGGATCTGTGGAGCCCGGAGCTCAAGGGCAAGGTCGCCATGCCGGACTTCGACCCGTCGCACATCATCACGATCAGCGCGCTGCTCGAGGGCGGGGACGAAAAGAACTGGCAGAAGGGCCAGGAGCGCCTCAAGCGGATCAAGCCGAACATCGCGGCCTTCTACGCCAGCGACGCGCGCAGCCAGGATTTGATGAAGACGGGTGACGCGCCCGTGCAGGTCATGCTGTCGATCAACGCGTTCCACCTGATCAGCCAGGGGATGAACGTCAAGGTCATCACGCCGAGCGACGAGCCCGGCATCGTGGGCATCGACACGGCGGGGGTGATGGCGAGGTCGAAGAAGTCCGCGGCCGCGCACGACTTCATCAACTTCGCGCTGTCGAAGGAGATCCAGGAGCAGCTCGTGGCCGCGTTCAAGGCAGGGCCGACCAACATGAAGGCCGTCGTGCCCGCGGCATTGAAGGGCCAGCCTGGTGTGTTCACGACGGCGGCGGAGTGGAAGGAGCGCGGCTACATCATCGACGATCAGGTTCGGGCGACCACGCTGGCCGCGTGGAAGGAGTGGTTCAACGCCAACATCGTCGCCAAGTAGGATCGGCGCGGCGCTGCTCGCGCCGTCGCTGGTGACGCTAGCCGTGTTGGTGATCGCGCTCGGCGCGCTGCTGCAGTTCAGCGTGGTCGAGTTCATTCCGGGCTCGCTGAAGGCGGGCGGCCTCACGGATCGCAACTTTCGCGCGGTCCTGGGGCCGCCGTACCTCCGCTACATCTGGGACACCATCTGGATGAGCGCCCTCACCACCGTGCTCACGCTGCTCGCGTCGTACCCGATCGCCTACGCGCTGGCGCGCGCGACGTCCGCGCGGTTGCGCTCGCTGATCCTCGTGCTCACGCTGGCGCCGTTCTTCACGGGCGCGATCGTGCGGACGTACGCGTGGATGCTCGTGCTCGGCCAGTCGTTCATCAAGTGGCCGGTCAAGCTGCTCTTCGCGCCATCCGGAGTCCTCATCGGCCTCGTCCACTTCTCGATGCCGACGATGATCCTGATCCTCGCCGCCGCGATCAGCCACATCGACCCCGCGTACGAGCGCGCGGCAGGGAGCCTGGGCGCGCGCCCCTCGCGCGTGTTCCTGCGCGTGACGCTGCCGTTGTCGCTCCCGGGCATCGTCTCGGGCTCGCTCGTCGTCTTCGCGTGGACGTTCAGCGCGTTTGCGACGCCGGAGCTGCTCGGCGGCGGGCGCGTGAAGATGGTCGCCAACGTGGTGAAGGACCTCGCGCTCGATTCGTTCAACTGGCCGGGGAGCGCCGCGTTCGCGGCGGTTGCGCTGGCGCTGACGCTGCTGATCCTCGTCGTCAGCACGCGCGTTCTGGGGGGAAACACAATTGACGGCCATGGGCCGTCAAGGTCCAACAGATCGTGATCGGCCGGCTCGTCGTCGCAGCGCTGCTCGCGTTCATGACGCTGCCGACGCTCGTCGTCATCGTCGCCTCCGTGAACCCGACGGAGATGCTGGCGTTCCCGCCGAGCGGCGTGTCGTTTCGATGGTACGCGCACGCGCTGACGTATCCGCAGTTCCGGCGGGCCGCGATCAACAGCCTGATCGTCACGTCCATGAGCGTCGCGCTCGCGTTGCCGCTCGGTACCGCGGCGGCGCTGGCGCTCGTGCGCTATCCAATGCGGGGACGCCGGTGGTGGGAGGCGCTCCTCCTGTCGCCGCTCGTCGTTCCAGGCGTCGCCGCCGGCCTCGGCTTCCTGATCCTCGCGGCGCGGCTCGGCGTGCTCCAGAGCCCGATCGTGATGATCGTGGCGCACGTGGTGCTCGTGCTGCCGTTCGTCATCCGCTCGGTGATGGTCAGCGTGGCGAACCTCGATCCGATGCTCGAGCGGGCCGCGGAGAGCCTCGGCGCCCGCCCGGCGCATGTGTTCCGCCGGGTGACGCTGCCGCTCTTGCGGCCCGGCCTGTTCGCGGCGCTACTGTTCGCGGTGATCGTGTCGGTCAACGAGTTCGTCGTCTCGCTGTTCATCTCGACGCGGCTGACGGAGATCCTGCCGGTGGCGATGTTCTCGTACGTCGTGAACTACACGGACCCGACGATCGCCGCGGTGTCGACGCTCTTCATCGGCGGCACGTTCGTCGCG
>JBGOTH010000335.1:0-4328 GCA_041476345.1 Methylomirabilia bacterium | reverse complement strand
CGCTCGCGCTGGGGACGGGCACCGGCTCGGAGCTTCGGCGCCCGCTCGGCGTCACGGTGGTCGGCGGGTTGATGTTGAGCCAGCTGCTGACGCTCTACACGACGCCCGTCATCTACCTCTATATGGAGCGGTTGCGCGTGACGATGGGCCGGGCCACCGCGGCGACGCGCCGGGCGCTCGGGCTGCGCTCGCCGCGTCCCGCGGTCCAGGGCGGCTCTGCGCCCTAACCGGCTAGGCCCTACTTCTTTTTCGGCTTCTTCTTTTCCTTGCGCATGCCTTTGCCCTTCGCCATGTGCTCTCACCCCCTTCCTACGTAATGTAGCAAGCCTCCGATCGGAAGCGGCATCATCCGGATAGAATCAGATCGTGGCGATGCAGCCGACGCGCGCGTTCGAACGGCGGTACGCCGGGCTCGTCGTCCTGGCGGCGGCCGTCCTCATCGTGTCGGTCACCGGGGCGGTCGGAGCGCCAGTGCGGCTCGTCGATCACGACGGCAAGGTTCTCAGCAATCCCCAGGTGTCCGCGATCTACCTCGGAGACTACTGGGTGACCCGGCAGGGCGCGAGCGAGGCGCTCCACATCGACATCTTCCTCCAAACGTGGCTCGCCGGTCCCAGCATGACCGACGTGCTGGCTCAGTACGGTGTCGTGGCGGGAAGCTTCGCCAGCGCGGACACGGTCTCCGGCGGAGCACCGGCGCAGTTCACGGACGCGGATGCCCAGGCTCTCGTCCAGCAGGAAATCGCGGCGCGCCGTGTCGTGGCGGGCGACCAGACGATCCACGTCGTGTACCTGCCGCCCGGCACCGTGCTGAGCTTTCAGGGCGCCAGCTCCCAGAGCAAGCTCGGTGCATACCACAGCAGCTATCGCGATGCCGTCACCGGCAAGGCCGTGTACTACGCCGTCGTCGTGTACAGCCAGGGCTCCAACGGCGTCGACCTCACCGGTGCTCCGCAGGACAACATCTCGATCATGACGTCGGACGCGCTCGCCGGCGCGATGACGGATCCGGATCTCGGCGACGTCATCCGCGGTGCGCCCTCGTCGGGCACCATCGGATGGCGCGATGACGTGAACGGCGACATCGGAGACCTCGCGTTCGTGCTCGGCACGGACCCGGCATTCGCGGACGTGTGGGGCTTCCAGAACGGCTTCGCGGTGGAGCTTTTGTGGAGCAACAAGGACGCGAAGCTGACCGCGGGCACCACGACGGTCACGGGCTCCATCCCCTCGGTGCGCATCGGCGACGCGACGACGTCGTCGTCGATCTCGCTGTCGCTCAGCCCAACGACGCAGACCGTGGCCCCGGGCGCCTCGGGGACGTACACGGTGTCGAACGGAACCAGCGACACGCTCACGCTCGCGGTGTCGGGTCTCCCCGCGAACGTCACCGGGACGCTCGGCCAGACGGTGCTCACCCCGGGGGGCACGACCACGCTGACGCTGGCGGTCGCCACCGGCGCCGCGACCGGATCGACGGCGTTTGCGGTGACCGGCACGGGCGGAGCATCGCTACAGACCGCGTCGGGAACCCTCAGCGTGGGGACGACAACGACGACGCCTACTCCGGTGGTCTCGAGCGCCGACTTCTCACTGACCGCAACGCCGTCCTCGCAGCCGATCGACGCGGGGGGCGAGGTCGTCACGTTCACGATCGCCTCGCAGCCGACCGGGGCGACCAACCCCGTCATCAAGCTGCAGGCGCAGCACCTGCCTCACGGAATCAAAGCGTATATCTCGCCGTCGACCATCGTGGCGGGCGACACGGCCACCGTGACGATCCTCGCACACCAGGATCCGCCGCGCGGGAGCCACGACATCACCATCAAGGGCTCGAGCCGCACGCGCAATCAGCGGATCACGATCACGATCGTCATCAGTCGACCGATCATCGCGCGCCCTCGCGGCTGACCGGCAAGCTGAACTGGAACGTGGCCCCGGCGGTCGCGTTGTTCGCCGCGCTCAGCCGGCCCCCGTGCGCGTCGACGATGGTGCGCACGATGGCCAGGCCCATGCCAAGCCCCTCGGTCTTGGTCGTGAAGAGCGCGTGGAACAGCCGGTCCACGTTCTTCTCGTCGATCCCGGTGCCCGCGTCCTGCACCGAGACCACGACGGCGTCCGCGCCGTCCCGCGCCGTCCGGATGACGAGGGTCCGTTCACCCGCGCCGGGCTCGTGCATGGCGTCCAGGCCGTTGAGCACCAGGTTCAGCACCACCTGCTGCAGCTGGACCCGGTCGCCTCGCACGGTCGGCAAATCGGCGACGAGCTCGAGGCTCAGCGATATGCCCCGGTTGATCGCGTCGTTCCGCATCAGCCCCGCCACTTCTCCGATGAGCTCGTTGAGGTCGAGGGGGACGAATTCGGGGTCGCCCTTCTTGACCAGGGCACGCAGCCGGCGGATCACCTCGGTGGCCCGCCTGTCGTCCGTCACGATGTCGTGCAGGATCTCGCGCACCTCGTCGAGATTCGGGACGGCAGCGGCGAGCAGGCGTTGGGCCACCTGCGCGTTGTTGAGGATCGCGGTCAGCGGCTGGTTCAGCTCGTGGGCCAGCGACGCCGTGAGCTCACCGAGAGCCGACACCCGGCCGATGTGCGTCAGGTCCTGGCGGAGCCGCTGCGCCTCGAGCTCCACCTGCTTGCGGGACAACGCGTTGGCAAAGACTTCTCCGAGGAGGTGCAGCTGCTCGATCAGCGCGTCCGACCTCGCGCGCTCGGCGCCGACGGTGCCGAACACGAGCCCTCCCACGACGATGCCGCTCACCAGCAGAGGCACCGCGACCTGGGGCTTGACGCGGTTGCTCAGATAGCTCCGCCGATCCACGGCCGCCTCGTCCGGAAGCTCTTCGAGCTGCGCAAAGCGGACGACGTCGCCGCGCCGCAGTCGGGCCGTCATCCACGGGAACTCGCCCACGTCCATCCATTCCTCGATCGCCCACGAGCGCGCAGGGGTGCCGTCGCGGGAGAATTCGATCAAGCTGCCGCGATCGACGCCCAGGAAGTCGACGACCTGGCGCAGCCCGCGCTGGATCTCCCGATCGAAATCGGCAGCCGACAGGTGGCTGAACGCCGCGGACAGCGAGGACAGCAGTCGCTCGAAGCGCAGGCGCTCCGCGAGCGAGAGCTCCATCCGCTTCCGCTCCAGCGCGTTGGAGAAGGCCTCGCTCAGGAGGCGGAGCCGCTCCACCAGGTCATCCGGCCAGGCGCGCTCGGCACGAACGGCGCCGAAGGAGAGCACGCCGAGCATGGGACCGCCGGCGCGCAGAGGGAGGCAGATCTTCGAGCGCGTGCCCGCGCGCCGGAGGCTGGCCCGATCCAGCGCCGCCGCCGCCGGCAGCTCGTCGAGCCGGGAAAAACGGACGACCTGTCCGCGCCGCAGGGTCTCAGCCGTCCAGGGAAACTGGTCGTCGTCCATGAGGCGCAGCGTGTCCTCGAGGCCAGGACGCGCCCAGACGATATGGACGATCGGCTCGCTTCCGGCGTATTCGTCGAGTTGGCCTCGATCCACCCCCAGGAACGTGACGACCCGCTGAAGGGCGCGCTCGATCGCCGCGTCGACGTCGGCGGCCTCGAGGTGGATCAGCCCTGCCGAGAGCTCCGAGAGGAGCGTCTCGAACTGCAAGCGCTCCTCCGGCACGAGCTTCGCCCGGCGCACCACACGGTCAAGCAAGCTTCGCACAATGCCTCCCGCCGATAATTTTCAAGCCGAAATTTTATACATACAAGACTCCGCATGTCTATGTCTGTCGGATACCCGACATAGGATGGGCCTGGATTATTCAGGCTAGGCGGGAAAGAGGCGAGCGAACTCACCTTTGACAATGCGGTAGCACTCACAGGCTGCCGCTTCCAAACCCGAACGATTGAGGATGGTGATCCGGCCACGCCGGTAGCTGATCAACCCTGCCCTCTGCAAAGCGCCGGCCGCTTGACTGGCGCTGCCGCGATTGATGCCGAGCATCTGCGCCAGGAATTCCTGGGTGGACTGTATCTCGCTGGATCGCGCGCGATCCTGGGACGTCAGCACCCAACGACAGAAGCGTTGCCGTATGGTGTGAAACCGGTTGCACGCGCCCGACTGAGACAACACCACGATCAAGGTATGCAGGTAGTGCAACACCAACGTGTGCAGCGGCCCGCATCGATCAAACTCTCTTCGAAGCACAGCGGCCTTCATCCTCCAGGCGATACCGGACCCCTGGACGACGATTTTGTACGGGAGCCCGTGAGACCGTAAAACAATGGGTATCCCGATCACGCCTTCGTCGCCGACCACGCTCACCTCGATGGACGTTCCGTCTTCGGCCAGAGAGAGGATCGAGACGATCGCG
>JBGOTH010000334.1:0-4357 GCA_041476345.1 Methylomirabilia bacterium | reverse complement strand
TCGCGTCGACACGTTCGTCGTCGAGTCGGAGCAGCCGGCCACCGCGCTCCGAGCCGAGCTCGACGCGCGCCGGCTCTCTCCGCGCACCGTCGCCATAGGATTGCCCCGCTCCCTGGTGACCGTGAAGCCGCTCGATCTTCCCGCCGTCGGCGCGGACATGCGGGAGATGGTGCGCTTCGAGCTCGAACGACATCTGCCGTTCCCCACCGACGACGCGGCCTTCGACTTCGTTCCGCTCCCCAACGCCGACGCCGCGCCGGAAGGCGCGGAAGGCGCCGGCCGCCACGTGCTGGTCGCGGCCGCCGATCACCGCGTCGTCGACACCGCGCTGCGCCTCGTCCAGGAAGCGAAGCTCCGCCCGGTCTCCGTCACGGTCGCCGCGCACGATCTCGTTTCGCTCGTACGGCTGTCGCCGCGCGCCCGCATCGTGTGGGTGCACCGCGTCGACGAGGCGATCGAGATGCTGTTCCTCGCGCACGGCCGCGTCGTCATGAGCCGCACGCTGCCGGTCACCGACGACGGGACGCTGGCCGCCGAGATCCGGCGCAGCTTCGGGCTCGTCACGTGGCGCGACTGTCACGGCATATGGGTGTCGGGTGATCCCGTCGCCTCGGAGTCGCCCACCGCGTCTCCGCTCGCCGAGCTCGGCGTGCGCGTCACGGCGCCCTCGTACACCCCGGCCGCGCAGCGCGCGCTGGAGGAGATCGCCGCCGGACCCCGCGGCGGGCTCGAGCTCGCCGTCGCGGTCGCACTGGCGCCGGCCGGGCGTCCGCTCGACCTGCTGCCGACGAAGCTCCAGCCGTTCCGCCTCACGCGCGCTCAGGTGGCGACCGGTGCCGCTGTCGCCGCGACCGTGTGCCTGGTCGTCGCGGCGCTCGTCGCGCCCGGCTATCGTGACGGCCGCCGGCTCGCCGCCCTGAACGGCGACATCGCGCGCATCGATGGCGAGGTGCGCGCGGTCGAGCGGATGCTGAAACAGCTCGAGGCCAGGCGGAAGCTCGTCAGCACCGTCGAGAGCCTCGAGGTCTCAGCACTCCACCCGCTGCCGGTCCTGCGCGAGCTGACCGAACTGCTGCCGAACGACGCGTGGCTCACGCTCGTCTCGCTCGATGCCAAGGGCGTGGAGCTGACCGGTCAAGCGAACACGGCAAGCGCCTTGATCCCTCTCCTCGAGAACTCACCGAGATTCGAGCGCGTGGAGTTCGCGTCCCCCGTGACCCGCGGGCGTGATCGCGAGCAGTTCAGGATCCAGGCGGCGTGGGAGGCGAACGTCGCGCCGCCCGTGCCGACGGCCGCTGCGTCGCCGCCCGCGGCCCCGCGGCCCGTGGAGAGGCGGCGATGATCGGCAACCTTTCGAGCCGGGAGCGCATGATCATCGCAGGCGCCGTGGTGGTGGTCGTGCTGGTCGGCGGCTGGCTCTACGTCGTCGATCCGATCCGCGAACGGAACGCGACGACCGCGGAGCTGGTGCCCGTCCGCGAGGACGCCCTGGGCCGCCGGCGCGATCTGGTCGCGCGGAAAGGCACGATCACCACCGAGCTGCAAGCGGCGAACGATCGCATCGAGAAGCTCTCCGCTCGCTTCCTCACCGCGGCGGCGCCCGCGGTCGCCGCCTCCGAGCTTCAGAACATCGCGAAGGAGATGGCCTCGGCCGCGCAGACGGAGACGCGCAGCGAGCGCATCCTGACGCCGATCGACCGCGGCGAGCTGCTCGAGATCCCCATCGAGATCGCGGTCTCCGGAGAGATCCGGCACCTCGTCGATCTCCTGACTCGCATCGAGAACGCGCCGAAGCTCCTGCGCGTGCAGGATCTGAAGGTCCGGGTGATGAACGTCACCCAGCCGAAGGAGCTCCTCGCCACCTTGACGCTCTCGGGGATCATCCGCCCCGCGAAGCCGAAGGCCTGAGATGGCGCGACGGCTCATGATCCTGAACGCCGCGCTGGTCCTGATCGCCCTCGTGGCGGTGATGTACGTATACCGCGAGCTCCGCCGGGCGCCGAACATCGTACCGACACGAAGGGCGGCTGGACTCACCGCCCCGCCAGGCACCCCGGCCGCACCGGGAGGCGCGCTCCCCGGGAGCTATGGCGCGATCGCCTCACGCAACCTGTTCAGCCCCACGCGATCAGAGGCACCAGCGGCTGGGGTGTCGAACGCTCTCCCCGCGCCGAAGCCCAATCTCTTCGGGATAATCTTGAGAGACGGCGCCCCTGTTGCGTATCTTGAAGATCCTACGACTCGAAGAGTGGCGGGCTACCGCCTGGGCGACAGCGTCGCGGGCGGGACCGTGACGCAGATCGGGGCCGATCACGTGCTGTTGAATCGACCGGACGGCGAGGTGAACGTGCGTTTGCGGGATCCGTCGAAGCCGCGTCCCGCGGCGCCGTCCACCGGGCCTCAGCAGCCGGGCGTTCCCGCAGGTGTCGCGCCCGCGCCGGCCGCCGTGCCTCAGCGACCGGGACAGGCGACCAACGCGCCGCTACCTCCGATACCTCCGATACCATCTCGACCGATTCCGCCGAATCTCCTTCGCCGTCTGCCGCCGCCCGCGGCCAGTAATGCGCCTGCGCAAAACTGATGTCGTACGGGGCGGTGTCGTCGTCGTCCTGCTCGCTCTGGCCGCGGGGTGCGTGACACGATCCGCGCCGCCGCATCCGAAGGCCGACCTCCTCCCCGGCCCGATCGCGGTCCTTCCGCCCACCCCGATCACCAGCACGCCGGCGAAGTCCGCGCCCACGCGCGCTCCGTCCGAGCCCACGGAGACCCGTTCGCGGCGCGGCCCCGAGCCCGTAACACCTCCGCCGCCGCCGCCGACCGTGCCTCCGGTGCCCGCGGGTCAGCAGGGACGGATGATCGTGCTCAACTTCGACAACGCCGATATCGAGACGGTCATCCACGCCGCCAGCGAGATCGTCGGCTTCAACTACGTGCTCGCCCCGGACGTACGGGGCAAGGTCACGGTGCAGACGTCGGGACGGATCGCGGCCGAAGACGTGTTCGGGGTGCTGCTCGCGATTCTCGAGGTGCAAGGCTTCACCGCGGTGAAGTCGGGGAGCCTCTACAAGGTGATCCGCATCGAAGGCGCGCGCGAGCGGGCCGTGCCCACCATCATCGGCTCCACCGCGGATCCCGCGCGGAACACCGACGAGATCATCACGCAGATCGTTCCCCTCCGCTTCACGAACGCGAACGACGTCAGCGCGTTGCTCCGCCCGCTCGTCTCGAGCCGCGGCAATCTCATCACCCATCGCGAGACGAACATCCTCATGATCACGGACGCGGCCTCCAACGTGCGCCGCCTGCTCGACATCGTCCGCCTCGTGGACGTCGAGGTCGCGCTCGAAGAGCTGCAGATCATCCCCGTCCGTTATGCCGACGCCGCCGACCTCGCCAACATCCTGAACCAGCTCTTCACCACGGGCCGTCTCCGCAGCACCGGTGCGCCCGGCACGGCGAGTCCCGTGGCGCCGCCGGTCGCGCCGCCCACCGCTCCGGGCACGCTGAGGCCGCCGACGGGTCCGGGTGAGACGACGTCGACCGAGCGCCCGCCCCTGATCGTGGCCGAGCGCCGATCGAACTCGCTCATCATTCACGCGCGGCGGCAGGAAGTCGAGATGATCCGCCGGCTCATCAACCAGCTCGACATCAACATCTATAGCGGCCGGCGTGTCTTCATCTACTTCGCGGAGAACGCGAAGTCGAAAGACCTCGCGGCGACGCTCAACGCGATCTACGGCGCGCGCGAGCCGGGGGCGACGGGGACGACGAGCTCGCCGGCGACGCCGGGCGCGACGCGTCCGACCGTGCCGCCTTACCCGCCCACGCCGGGGGCCGGTCCCCTCGGTGGCGCGAGCGGCACCAGCGTCGGCAGCGACGGGCTCGTCGAAGGGCAGGTGCGCTTCATCGCCGACGAGACCACGAACGCGATCATCGTCACGACGTTCCCGCGCAACTGGGCGGAGATCGAGTCCACCATCCGCCAGCTCGACCGGATGCCGCGCCAGGTGCTCATCGAAGTCCTCGTGGCGGAGATCACGCTGACCGACGACTTTCGCTTCGGCATCGACTGGGCGCTCCGCAACCCAATTCGGGCGGCGCAGCAGACGATCAACCCCGACACGCCGTCGATCACCTCGCCGTCCCTGTCGATCCCGCCCGCCGTCGCGCTCGCCCTGCCCGCCGCCGGCCTCACGGGCCTCGCGATCGGCACCAAAGAGTTCTTCGCGATGGTCAACACGCTGGCCTCGAACAACCAGATCAACGTGCTCTCGAGCCCGCACATCATGACCACGGAAAACAAGAAGGCCGTGATCAACGTCTCCGACTCGATCCCGATCGTCACCAGCCAGCAGGT
>JBGOTH010000333.1:0-4376 GCA_041476345.1 Methylomirabilia bacterium | reverse complement strand
TCCGGTCGCGCGTCGGGCGTGCCCTCATCGCGCTGCGCGAGAACGAGACGCTCGCCGAGTCCGTCGGCATCGACGTGACGCACTACCTGGTGCTGGCGACGGTGATCAGCGCCGGCATGGCGGGGCTCGGGGGCGGGCTCTACGCGCACTACACGCGATTCGTGAGCCCCGAGGTCTTCCTGTTCACGTACACGGTCACGATGGTCACCATGGTGGTCGCCGGCGGGAAGGGGACACTCCTCGGCCCCGTCGTCGGCGCCGTCATCTTCACGGCGCTGCCCGAGGCGCTGCGCGCGTTCACGTCGTGGCAGTGGCAGATGGCGCTCTACGGAATGCTGCTCGTGGCCGTGCTCTTCTTCATGCCGCGCGGGATCGTGCCGACGCTCGCGAGGCGGGCGTGACGGCGCTCGAGATCCGCGACCTCGCCGTGCGCTTCGGCGGGGTGGCTGCCCTGGGTGGCGTCAGCTTCAGCGTGGCGCATGGCATGGTGACGAGCCTCATCGGTCCTAACGGCGCGGGCAAGACGACGGCGTTCAACGTCATCACCGGCTTTCAGCGCGCGACGGCCGGAGTCGTGGATCACGACGGCGTCGGCATCACGGGCTGGCGGCCGTATCGCATCGCCGCGCGCGGGCTCGTGCGCACGTTTCAGCGGACCAGCCTCTTCCCCGCGCTCACCGTCGTGGAGAACGTGCTGACCGGACTTCATCTGCGCGGCAGCGTCGGCGTGGTGACGGCGTTGCTCCGCCGCGATCGCGTGCGCGAGGAGGAGCGACGACTCGAGAGTGACGCGGCGCGCGTGATCGACTTCGTCGGGCTCGGCGCGCGCCGGGACGCGCTGGCCCGCGCGCTGTCGTACGGCGAGCAGCGCCTGTTGGAGCTCGCGGTGGCGCTGGCCGCGACGCCGACGCTCCTGCTCCTCGACGAGCCGGGGTCGGGGATGACCGCGTCGGAGAAGGCGGTGCTGGCCGGCCTCATCCGGAAGATCTGCGACGACGGCATCACCGTCTTTCTCGTGGAGCACGACATGCGGCTGGTGATGGGCATCTCGGATCGCGTGCTCGTCCTCGACGGCGGCCGGCTCATCGCGGACGGCAGCGCGAGTAGCGTCCAGCGCGACCCGGCGGTGATCCGCGCCTATCTTGGAGCCGGAGCCCATGCTGACGCTTGAGGGGCTCACGGCGCGCTACGGGCTCGTCACCGCGCTCGACGGCGTTTCGCTCACGGTCGCCGCGGCCGAGTTCGTCTGCCTGATCGGCTCCAACGGCGCGGGGAAGACCACCACGCTCAAGGCGATCTCCGGGCTCGTCCCGGCCGCCGGCGGTCGCATCCGCTTCGATGGGCACGACATCCACGGGCTCTCGCCGCAGGAAATCCTCAAACGCGGGATCGCGCATTGCCCGGAGGGCCGCCGGGTGTTTCCCTACATGACGGTGGAAGAGAACCTGGCGATGGGCGCGTACGTCAGGCACGATCATGCCGCCGTGGCCGCCGACCTCGAGCGCGTCTTCACGCACTTTCCGATCCTGGCCGAGCGCCGTCGTCAGGCCGCCGGGACGTTGTCGGGCGGCGAGCAGCAGATGCTGGCGATCGGCCGCGCGCTGATGGCGCGCCCGCGCCTGATCATGTTCGACGAGCCGTCGCTCGGGCTCGCGCCGACGATCGTGGAGACGGTGTTCGCGATCATCGCGGGCATCCAGCGCGAGGGCACCACGGTGCTGATGGTCGAGCAGAACGCGTACATGGCGCTGGCGCTCGCGAGCCGGGCGTACGTCATGGAGACCGGACGGATCGTGCTCGAAGGGCCGGCCCGCGAGCTCGCGAAGAACGAGCACGTGCGCAAGGCCTACCTGGGGGGCTGATGGGGGGGTTGATGGGCGCGAAATATTTCGGAGCATCGGTGAGACGCAAGGAAGACCCGCGCTATCTGCGCGGCGAGGGTCGCTACGTGGACGACATCGTGCTGCCCGGCATGCTCCACGTCGCATGCGTGCGGAGCCCGCACGCGCACGCGCGGATTGCGCGGATCGCCACGGACCGGGCGCGGGCGGTGCCCGGCGTTGCCCACGTCTTCACGTTCGCCGATCTCGAGCGCTGGATGAAGCCGCTGCCGCTCTTCGGCGCGGTGCCGCCGGGACTCGCCGCGCGCGTGAGCGTCATGATGCGGCAGATGCCGCAACTGGCGATGTGCCGCGACCGCGCGCTCCACGTCGGCGAGATCGTGGCCGTGGTGCTCGCCGAGAGCCCGGCGGTCGCGCAGGACGCCGCCGACCTCGTGGCCGTCGACTACGAGCCGCTGCCCGCCGTCGTGGATGCGATGACCGCGGGGGATGCGGCGGCCCCCGTCATCCACGCGGCGTGGGGCGACAACCTCGCCGTACATTTCACGACGGGCTTCGGCGACCCGGACGCTGCGTTCGCCGCCGCGGATGTGCGGGTGCGCGAGCGGTTCGACATCCAGCGCTACGTCGGGATGCCGATGGAGACGCGCGGGGTCGTGGCGCGGTGGGACGCGCGCGACGGCAGCCTGACCACGTGGAACTCGACGCAGGTGGTGCACTTCGTCCAGCAGGGGCTCGTCGCCGCGCTCGGGCTTCCCGCGCACAAGATCCACGTGATGGCGCCGGACGTCGGGGGCGGGTTCGGCACCAAGGCCAACGGCTACGCGGAGGACTTGCTGATTCCGGCCCTTGCCATCGCCGCGCGCCGGCCGGTGAAGTGGATCGAGTCCCGGCGCGAGCACATGTCGGGATCGGCGCACGCGCGCGGTCAGGTCCACGACATCGAGATCGCGGCGCGACGCGACGGCACCATGCTCGCCGTGCGCGACCGCATCCTGGTCGACCTCGGCGCGTACAACTCGTGGGGCATCGTACTGCCGTACAACACGGTTGCGCACCTGCTCGGCCCGCATCGCGTGGCGAACCTGTTCGTGGAGTGCCGCGGCGTCGTCACCAACAAGACGCCGAACGCGCCGTATCGCGGCGCCGGGCGCCCGGAAACGGTGTTCGCGATGGATCGCATCGTCGACGGCCTCGCGCGCGAGCTGCGCATGGATCCGGCCGAGCTGCGGCGCCGCAACTACCTCAGCGCGTCCGATCTGCCGTACGAGCTCCAGATCCCGTATCGCGACGGCAATCCGCTCGTGTACGACAGCGGCGATTTCCGCGCCGCGCTCGAGGCCGCGCTGACGACCGTCGGCTACGAGCAGCTGCGCAAGGAGCAGGCGGCTCTTCGCGAGCGCGGCGTCTATCGTGGCATCGGGATCTCCGGGTACGTGGAAGGGACGGCGATCGGACCGCACGAGGGCGCGACGGTGCGTCTCGACGCGTCCGGACACGCCGTCGTCGCGACCGGCGCGTGCTCCCAGGGGCAGGGGCACGAAACGTCATTCGCGCAGATCGCCGCGGACGCGCTCTCGATCCCGCTCGAGTGGGTCACGGTGGTGGGCGGCGACACCGCGGCGATTCCGTTCGGCGTCGGGACCTTCGCGTCGCGGAGCGCGGTGAACGCGGGCAGCTCGATCCACGTCGCGTGCGGGCGCGTGCGCGACAAGATCGTCGCGGCCGCCGCGGCGCTGCTGGAGGCGGCACCCGCGGACATCGAGATCAGCGACGGCATGCTGTCGGTGCGCGGTGCGCCGAGCTCGGCCGTGCCGTTGACGCGCGTGATCCAGGCCGCGCTGCCCACGTTCGCGAAGCCCGGCGTGGCGCCGCTCGACTTCGAGGCGACGGTGTACCACCACCAGCCGACGGTGACGTACACGAGCGCCGTGCACGTGGCGGTCGTGGACGTCGACCGCGAGACGGGCGCGGTGAAGCTCCTCCGCTACGTCGTGGCGCACGACTGCGGAACGCTCATCAATCCCGTCATCGTCGAGGGACAGATCCACGGCGGCGTCGCGCAGGGGATCGGCGGCGGGCTGTTCGAAGAGATGGTGTACGACGAGCACGGGCAATTGCTGAGCGGCAGCCTGATGGACTACGCGGTGCCGAAGGCGTCTGACCTTCCACCGATCGAGACCGTCCACCTCGAGTTTCCGTCGCCGCGCAATCCGCTCGGCCTGAAGGGGATCGGCGAGGGCGGCGCGATCTCACCGCCCGCCGCGCTCGCGAATGCGGTCGAAGACGCGCTGGCGCCGTTCGGCGCGCGGATCACGCGGACGCCGCTCTTGCCCGCGGCGGTGCGCGAGGCTATCGAGCGGGTACGGTCGTGACCATGGCGCAGACCATGTTCGAGAAGATCTGGAATCGCCACGTCGTCGCCGAAGGGCCGGGCGGCCAGACGCTGCTCTACGTCGACCGTCACCTGCTGCACGAAGGCTCGTCGAGCGCGTTCGGCCGGCTCGAGGCGAGCGGGCGCCGCGTCAGGCGCCC
>JBGOTH010000332.1:0-4376 GCA_041476345.1 Methylomirabilia bacterium | reverse complement strand
GGATGACCGTCGATGTTCACCACGGTGTTCGCGGCGATCAGCGTGAGGAACGCCGGCACGATCTGGTCGTCGTCGACCGTGGGATCCGCTTCCTCGACGTGATGGCCGAGCTCGGCACAAAGCCGCGCCGTCGCGTCGAGCGCGCCGAGGCTGTCGGCGCCGATCTTCGCGCCGTTCGGCGCCTTGCGCGTGAACGCGATTCGGAGCGTCCCGGGATTCGCTCCGACTTCGGAGAGGAACGGCCGCGCGGGTGGTGGGGCGACGTACGGATCGCCGCCGCCCGTGCCGGACGTCGCGTCGAGCAGCGCCGCGCAGTCCCGCACGCTCAGCGTCACGGCGTGCTCGCACGACAGCCCGCCGAGCCCCTCGCCGCTGAACGGCGCCATCGTGTTGCGCCCGCGCGTCGGCTTCAGACCGATGACACCGCAGCACGCGGCCGGCGCGCGGATGGAGCCGAAGCCGTCCGTCGCATGCGCCATCGGAACGATACGCGCGCCGGTCGCCGCCGCCGCGCCGCCGCTCGAGCCGCCCGAGATCCGCGCCGGGTCCCACGGATTCTTCGTGGGGCCGTGCAGCTGTGGCTCGCACGTGAGACTCAGCCCGAGCTCGCAGGTATTCGTGCGGCCGAAGATCACCAGGCCCGCGCGCTTGAGCCGAGTGACGTGCTCGCTATCCGCGGTCGCGGCCGGGCTGTCGGCGAAGAACCGTGAGCTCCGCGTCATGCGAACGCCGGCCATGGAGGCGGTCAGGTCTTTCATCAAATAGGGCACGCCACGAAAGGGCCCGTCGGGGAGTCCGGCCGCAATGGCCCTCCGCGCGTAGTCCTCGAGCGGCATGGTGACCGCGTTGATGACGGGATTGCGCGCGGCGACGCGCGCGAGCGCCGCCTCCAGCAGATCGTCGGGCGTGACTTCGCGCCGGCGCACGAGATCCGCGAGCCCCAGGGCGTCGTACCGCTCGTAGTCGGCGAAGCCGCTCATCGGTTCAGCTCCCACGGACACGATTTAGAGTAGGAGGATACGACAGGTTAGAGTGTCGCCGTGACCGAGGCGACCGCGCGTAGCCCGAAGGGAACGCGATCCACGCGCCCGCCGCTCGAGCGCCTGATCTTCCGCCGCCAGTTCTACCTGCAGCTCGCGCGGATCGTGCTGACGCGCGCCTGGGGGCCGCGGCGCGGCGTCTTCGTCGCGCTGATGGGCGGCCTCGGCGACCTCGTGAACGCGTTCCCGAGCATCGAAGCGCTGGCGGCTGCGCATGAGGTCCACATGGGGACGGGCGGGCGGCCGTCCCTGACGATGGTCGAAGCGAATCCGCACGTCCGTGCCGTCTATGCGCCATTCATCTACCAGCCGGCGCGGCGCGCGCATCGCGCGATCATCGAGCGCGTCCTCAGCCGCGTGTACGAGCGCGTGATCGTGCTCGACAGCGGCGACGCGAAGTGGTGGACGCGCGGCCGGCACCTGATCCAGACCTACGCGGAGGCGTGCGGAGTGGAGGCGGCCTCGAAGGGACGTGTGTACCTGACCGACACGCATCGGCGCGACGCGACGGCCCATCTCGATCGGCTCGGCGTGCGCGACTTCATCTACGTCGTCCAGCTGCGGCGCAAGAGCCGGCCCTTTCGCTCGTGGCCGCTCGCCCACTATCACGAGCTCTACGCGCAGCTCCGCGCGAAGACCTCGCTGCCGGTCGTGGTCGATACCACCGGCTCCGATGAGACAGCGCTCCCCGACTTCTGCGTGCCGCTCGGGCGGCTCGGCATCATGCCGGCGTGCGCGGCCATCGAGCGCGCGCGGCTGTTCGTCGGACCCGACAGCGGGCTCACGCACGTCGCCGGCGCGCTCGGCGCGCCGACGGTCGCGATCCACCTCGGCTTCCCCGCGACGAGCTGTGCCGCGCTGGGCGAGCGGGTTCACGTGGTCACGCAGCGTGAGCCGTTCGACGACCCCGCCGCCACCACTCCCGCGGAAGTCTTCGCGGCGATCGAAGGGATGCTGTGAGCAAGCTCGTCGGACGCGCATTGACGACAGATCTGCTCGCGCGGCTCTCGCAGCGCGATCTCGCGCGTTACCTCGGCGCCGCGCTACCGCTCGTCACCCTCGACGCCGACGGCCGCCCGCATCCGATGCTGATCTCGTATCTCGAAATCCGCGCGTACGACGCCGGCAGCGTCGGCCTCGTGATCCAGGCGGGCAGCGACAGCGCACGGAATCTTGGGGCGCGCAACGTGGCGACGCTCGTGATCGTCGACGCGGACATCGTCGCGTACGTGAAGATCGAGCGCCTCGACGGACCGCTCGCGGTGGAAAGTCATTTGACGGCCACGGGCCGTCAAGGTTCACGTGAGGACCCGCGGCTCGCCTACTTCCTGCTCGCGGTCGAAGAAGTGCGGGAGGACACGGCCACCGCGGAGGAAGCCGGCGCGCGGATCGTCGCGGGCCCGCGTTACGCTCCGGCGCCCGCGCTCGACTCGTCGTGGGCGCGGCTCACGCTCGCGGCGCTTGCCACGCCGCGGGCGCGCGCGTAGCGACGACTCTTTATTTCTTCTCTTCGGGCTTCTTGACTGCTTCGGGCTCACGGTAGCGGCCGATCTCGATCTCGATCTCGCTCGGCTTGCCGTCGCGGACGAGCGTCACGCGCACGCGCTTGCCGACCGGCGAGGAGGAGACGACCCGCTGCAGGTCACGCGTCGTGTCGAGCGGCGTGCCGTCCATCGCGGTCAGGACGTCGTTGGCCTTGATCCCGCCCTTCTCCGCGGGTTCGCCCGGCATCACGGAGCGAACGAGCACGCCCTTCGGCTCGCTGAGCTTGAGGCGGCCGAGATCCTCGTCGGTGACATCGGCGATGCTGACGCCGAGCCAGCCCCACTCCACGTAGCCCTTCGCCGCCAATTGCGGCACGAGGGTCTTGATGAGATTCGCCGGGATGGCGAAGCCGATCGATCCGTTCCGGGCCGCCATGCTGTTCACGCCGACGACCTCGCCGGCCATGTTCACGAGCGGTCCACCGGAGTTGCCCGGATTGATCGCGGCATCCGTCTGGATGAAATCGAAGCCCGGCGCGGCGACGTTGAGGGGCGAGCCTTTGCGGCTGACGATCCCGAAGCTGACCGTCTGCTCGAGACCGAACGGATGACCGAGGGCCAGCACGAACTCGCCCACGCGCACCTTGTTGGAGTCGGCGAACTTCAGCGTCGGAAGGTTCTGCACGCCCTCGATCATCACGAGCGCCAGGTCCACGCGAGCATCCCGACCGATGACCGTGGCGTTGAAGCGACGGCCGTCAGAGAGCCGCACCTGGATCCAGTCCGCGCCCTCGACCACGTGCGCGTTCGTCACGATGAGCCCGTCGGGCGAGATCACGAAGCCGGAGCCGGTGGAGCGGCGCGGCTCGCCCGGATTGTCGGTGTCGTCCTTCTGCTTCACCATCGCCGGCCGGCGCACGCGGACGTGCACGAGGGCCGGCTTCAGACGGTCCGAGAGGTCCGCGAGCAGATCGTTGAAGCGCGCCAGCTCGGGGGGCGCCGACGCGAGCGCCGGCGGCTCCGGCCACGTGAAGGACACGCCGCCCGGATCTGCGGCCGCGGCCGGCGAGACAGCGAAGCAGACGAACAGAAGGACGGCGAAGGACTTCGACATCACACGACCTCCTCGAGGCACTTCCAAACAGTATAGCGCCGCCCTTAGCGGCTTGAGACTAGTGTCCGTTGAGCAACGAGAGAAAGTGCTGACGCTGAGACCACAGCAAAGGCTGAATATCGTATGCCTTGAGCGCGCCGATACTGTCGTCGCTAGGAGTCCCTACCGCGTCGTTGATGATCGCAACCGCTCCCAAAGTATCTGTTCTAAGCGCACGCACATCATTGACCGCAAAAGCGAACGAGGTCGCATTCCCTTTGTTGAGATTGTTGATCGCGCGCGCCACTCTTTGGGGCCTTTCTCCTATCCGAGGTAGCCCGAAGTCGAAGGTATGATCAAAGCCGCTCTTCCCACTTAACTTGAAGTCCGAGAATGCTGGAATCTGCTGAGCCTCGAGGAAGAGAGCCACATCCTCCTTGAAGAGGGACAAGACATGTTCTTCTGCCATGACAAACATGTCATTGACCGCCAGGATCGCCTGCACCAGGTTGTGCTTCTGCTGAGGGAAGTCTTCGGGTGAAGAAGAGACACTGATTTCGTCGTTCGCGAGTCCGACACCGAAGCCATGTAGTATCGCCGTCAGATGCGCCCGTCGCCTTGGTGTGTTGAATTCAAGCCCATTCGCACGCAAGTCTTTGACGGTCTCACCGTCGTCAGTGAGGAGCAGGTTGCCGTTCTTGCGCTCCACATAGATTTCGATTGCATCGTTATGCCGATCTAGGAACGGTGTTGAGATTT
>JBGOTH010000331.1:0-4387 GCA_041476345.1 Methylomirabilia bacterium | reverse complement strand
TCTGGACGCCGGTCTTGACCTTCTCCCCGACGGTCTGGGCGATCGCCGGCACCGTCAGCGCGGCGCCCAGCGCGACGGTGAACATCACGGCCAGAAATCTTTTCATGACGACATCCTCCCCTTTGATGGTGCGACCACTCTTGCTCCGACTGTAGCCGCCGGCATCGGCCCTGCCTATTGGACCTTCGTCCATCCCGACGCGCTCGCGCCGGCTCTGTGCCAAACAGCGACATACCTCATCTACGGCTTGGGGATCCGCAGCGTCTTACTGATCATCAGCGAGCCGGACACGACGAACAGTAGCGCGATCACATGCCATTCGACGCCGAGCAGGGTCACTCGATACAGATGGCCCATGTGAAATGCCAGCATCAAAACGCCGAGCGGGACGATGGTCGTCGGAATCGGTGTGCCCTCGAAGGAGTCCACTTTGCCCTTCTGCGCTGACAGACGCTCCGCCGTGACGTTGTACCGCGCCAATCGGCTCACCCCGCACCCGGCGAAGAACAGGAGGATCACTTGATCCAGCCACGTGTTCACCCCGGCGGCAAAGGCAATCGCCGCCGGAGCGACGCCGAACGACACCACATCCGCGAGCGAATCCAGCTCGCGTCCCATCGGCGACGCCGCGTGCCGCCAGCGCGCAATCCGCCCATCGAGCACATCGAAGACCAGCGCCACCGGGATCAACAATGCCGCCAGATAGATGTGCCAGGTGTCGTGTGTGCTGAGAAACGTCATCGCCGCAAAGATTGCGCTCACGCCGCAGAAGGCGTTGGCGATGGTGAAAAGATCCGCCAAGTGAAAGGTACGGATCATCGAAAAGTGGTCAGTCCCTGGACTCTTCATATGATTGCTGACGCTAGTGCCCACGCTCCCGCTCGCCTAGTGGACCAAGGTCCACTGGGCCGGCCGGCTGACGTCGGCTAGCTTCAGAATAGGAGTGTGTGCGATGACCACCAAGGGCAGAAGGAAGGGCCTGACGGCGTTCGCGCCTGTCCTCGTCATCTTTCTCGCCCTCGCGCCGGCTTCGGCGCGGGAAGCGGAAGTGAACATCGTCGAAGACTGGGCGCAGCAGACCATCGGCGCGACGGGCGTTCCCGCCGGATGGAACACGTACGCCACCTTCGGCGGCCACCCCGCCTACGACTTGACCGTGGCGGAAGAAGATGGGCGCAGAGCCCTGCACCTCAAGAGCCGGAACGAACACTCGACGATTGCCAAGGAGGTCCGCGTCGACCTGCGAGCGACCCCGATCCTGGAATGGACGTGGAAGATCGTGGCCCTCCCCGCGGGTGCCGACATCCGCAGGAAGGAGACGTCCGATCTCACAGGTCACATCTACGTGGTGTGGCCGCGCTTTCCGGCCCTGCTGCGCTCTCGCCTGATCGGGTACGCGTGGGACACGACCGCTCCGGCCCAGACGATGGAAAAGAGTCGGAAGACAGGCACCGTCACATTTTTCATCGTGCGGTCGGGATCTCGCGACCTCAACCGATGGCTGACGGAGCGACGCAACGTGTATGAAGACTACAAAAAGATCTTCGGGGAAGAGCCCGAAAGCCCCAGCGTCGTGGCCCTCTCGATCGACACGAATGATACGCATTCGAGCGCGGAAGCATTCATCGGGCGCATCAGATTCACGACCGGCTCCACCGAGGCCGCGCTGACTCGGTAGCCGAACGACTACCAGCCCAACGTCTCACCCGGTTTGGGAAGCAGGATCGATTGAGGATCGAGCCCGAGTCGCGCGACTTCGGCGGCGATCCGGCGCGGAGGCTCGTCGTACGGCTCGCGGGCCAGCTCGAAGGTCCCCCAGTGGATTCCAATGAACCGGGTCGACCGCAAATCCCGCGCGGCCCGGAGCGCCTCCTCAGGCGACAGGTGGATCGGCCGTGCGATCTCAGGCGGCGTGTAGGAGCCGACGGGGAGCGCCGCCAGGTCGAACGGTCCGAACGCCTCCCCGATCATCGCAAAGAGTGGCGCGTAGCCGGAGTCTCCGCCGAAGTAGAAGCGCTTCGATCCAACGACGACCCAGGACGCCCAGAGCCGCTGTCCGCTGTCGAGGAGCACCCGCCCGGACCCGTGCTGTGCAGGGGTGCACACGATCTTGAGCCCCTTGACGGTGATGGATTCGCTCCAATCCAGCTCCGACACGTTCGTGATCCCTCGGTCGGCCAGCCAGGCCTTGATCCCGAGCGGCACCACGAAGCGGGGGTTGAAGGCCCGGGCGAGCCGCCGCACCGTCGCCTCGTCGAGATGGTCATAGTGATCGTGGGAGATCAGAACGAGGTCGATCGGCGGAAGATCCTCGAACGCGATGCCCGGAGGCGTGAACCGCCGGACGCCGATCCTTCCAGACCAGGGACCGATGCGGTCACTCCAGTTGGGATCCGTGAGGATATTGACGCCGTCGAGCTGAACCAGCAACGTCGAATGACCGACCCAGGTGACGGTCGAGGCCTGACGATTCCCGCGGAGCGCGTCGACGTCGGGCACCGCGCTGGGCAGCGGAGCGTACGCGAGCGTCGTCGAGAAATGCAGGAGATAGTATCCGGCGCGCGTCCAATTCGACGCGAACCTGAAGGCCGGGTTGAGATTCCGGAAGGTGCCGTGCAGACGGGGAGCCTTGGAAAGCCCGCCGCCATCCAAAGCCCAGGTTGGTCCTCCAACTGCGACGAGCAGCAGGAGAAGCGTGAGCCGCCAAGGGAAACGTCGCCGCGTCCCATTCACGGGCGTTCGGCGGCCACGAGGTTAGAGCTCGCCGCGTACAGGAATGGAGAGCATCTCCAGGAGTCTGTCGATGAACCCGCGGTGACGCCACTGCTCGAGCTCGATCTTCTTCGAGTACGTCAGATCGGCGGCGAAGACCTTCTCGAGCTGGCCCACGACTTCATTGTGGTAGATGACCGCGTTGACCTCGTCGTTGAGCGCGAACGAGCGGGTATCCAGGTTCGTGCTCCCGATGGTCGCCCAGATGCCGTCGACGGTCATGGTCTTCGCGTGGAGCAGCCCCACCTGATACTCGTAGACCTCGATGCCCGCCTCGAGCAGCGTGCCGAACTGCGAGCGACTCGCCTGGCGAACGATGTTGTTGTCGATCGGGCCGGGCAAGAGCACGACGATCCGCACCCCGCGCTGGGCCGCCTCCGTCATGGCCCGCATCATCCGGTCGTCGGGCAAGAAGTACGGATTCGTGATGTAGATCGAGTGGCGCGCCGACGACATGGCGAGCAGGAACATCGTGTACATCGAGAAGCTTCCCCCCGCGGGAGAGCTGCGGACGACCTGGGCGAAGACCGACCCGGTCCGAGGCAGTCGAGGGAAATACGACTCGCCACCGAGCACGTTGCCGGTCGCCTCCAGCCAGTTCTCGACGAACGCACCCTGAAGCGACGCGACGACCGGTCCTTCGAGGCGCACGTCCGTCTGGCGCCAATGACCTTTCGTTCGCCCATCGCCCAGCCATTTCGGGCTCACGCCGACTCCCCCGGTGAATCCGACGCGGCCGTCGACGACGAGAATACGGCGATGACTGCGGTTGTCGCCCCGTCCGAAGCCGAAGGGGGCGAGCAAGACCAGCGGACTCAACGGTCGAAAGGTGGATACTTCGCAACCGGCGCGCTTCATCGAGTCTCGATACTCCGCCGGTATCAGGAGGGCGCCGAAGCCGTCCAGCAGGATATGGACGCGGACCCCGGCCCGGCAGCGCTCCGACAACGCCTCCGCGACCTCGAGGCCGATCGTACCCTCTTCGTAGAAATACTGGGCGTACGTGATCGTCGTGCGCGCTGAGCGAATGGCGGCGAGGGCGGCGGGGAAAATCTCATCGCCGTTCAGCAGCAGGTCCACTTTGTTGCCGCCGTGGGCCGTCGAGGTATAGGCCTCCAGGGTCGGAAGGAACGACGGGTCGGCCACCGCCAGCTGCGGAAGCACGTAGTGAGACTGCACCCGAGCGCATGATGCTTGCGCCAAGCCGAGCAGGGTCACGCTGATCACCAGCACGACCTGACGTACCGTGCGACGAAGCGTCGCGCCGATGATCACTTCAGCCATTTCTACGAGGCGACCGGCGAGACGCTCCGTGCCGCCGCCACGACGATGAATGGGATCACAGACATGAATGAGGGTCTCCTGTTCATCCTCACCCTACTCGACCCCGCGCGACGCGCCCATTGGACCAAAGTCCATTCCGGACGGACGCGGCGACTGTTAGGATTCTGTGATGCGCGCGCCACGTATCAGTCGGATGCGATGGACGTTCCTCATCGTCGCCCTCGTCCTCGCGATGTCGCGAGCAGGCGCCGCCGAGGAGATGACCAACGAGAAACCCGCTTCCGCCTCGAACTACCTGATCCCGGCCGGCGAAATCGCTGCGTTCATCTTC
>JBGOTH010000330.1:0-4398 GCA_041476345.1 Methylomirabilia bacterium | reverse complement strand
CGGGCTCGCATCCACGGATGTCGAGAGCGTCGGGCGCGCCGGTCTCCTCCACGACATCGGCAAGATCGGCATTCCGGAGATCGTGCTGCGGAAGGCGGGGCCACTCACGGACGAGGAATGGACGCTGATGCGGCAGCATCCGGTCATCGGCGCCCAGATCGTCGCGCCGTTCGAATTCTTCGCCGCCGGCGCCATCGTGATCCGCCATCACCACGAGCGCGTCGACGGCAGCGGCTATCCGGACGGCCTCGTGGGAGGCGCGATCCCGCTCGGCGCCAGAATCGTTGCCGTCGCGGACGTCTACGACGCGCTCACGTCAGATCGTCCGTACCGATCGGCGATGTCGGAGGACGAGGCCCTCGGACACCTCCAAGCCCAGGCTGGGCGCGGTCTCGACGAAATGATCGTGGCCGCCCTCCTTGGCCTCGTGCGGACCGGCGTCGCCTGACATGTGGGCGCTTCGTCATCCGGGGCACGTCGTGCCTCTCCCGTTTGTCTCGGGGTGGTCGGACTCGCGCGTTCTCGTCATCGGCTGCGCGGCCGCAGGGACGGTTGCCGCCACGAACGTGCTGCCGCACGAAGTCGCCGCCATGATCGGCGTGGCGGCAGTGCACGGCGGGCTTCTCGCCGTCGCCCTCACGTGGGGCGGCGTGACCACCACCGGGGCCGTCATCGTGGTCGCGTTGCTCGCATTGGCGCGTGGGCTCGTCGCCTTGCATCCGCTCGGCGGTCTCGCGTACCTCGTGGTCCCTTTGTGGCTCGCTCTTCTGGCGGGCGCCGGCCGACTCTCGCGTCTCGGTCTTGGGCGGCCGTGGCCGTGGGACGTGGCGGCTATCGGAGCCCTCGCAGGCGCAGCCCTCGCGCTGCATCTCTTCACGTGCGCGTCGCGCACGCTGGGCTACGGAGTCCGCTTCGAGGCGGCCACGTTCATTCCGGCGTTCGGGTATGACCTCGGGGCGAACATCCTCTCCGGCGAGCTCTTCTTTCGCGGCGCCGTGCTGCAGCATCTGTGGCGGCGATGGAGCTTCGGGGTCGCGTTGGCGGTGGCATCCGGCGCGGCGACATTGCGGTACGCCGTCGACCCATTCGTTGCGACGACCGAGCTGCGCATAGGCGCTGTTGTCTACATGGCGTTGCTCGCGGTCCTCAACGGGGCGCTGTACCGCTGGTCCGGAAGCCTTCTGCCCGGACTGGCGGCGGCGACGGTTTTCTTCGCGTGCTACCGCCTGCTCGCGACGGGGTAGCGGGCGCGTCGTTGCTGCCGATCGTCGTCGCCGCGCTGCTCGCGGCGGTGACGGTCGGCATCGCCCTCGACGGAGCGGATCCCGCTTCCCCGTTCCGCCACCTCTACTTCCTGCCGGTCGTCCTCGCCGCGCTCGCGTTCGGTCTGGCGGGCGCGGCGCTCGCCGGCCTCGGCGCCGTGCTCCTCTTCGCGCCCGTCGTGCTCCCGGACGTCGAGCGTCATGGCCTGACGCCCGAAGTCGGCGAAGCGCTCGTCACTCTCACGCTGGTGCTCGTCGTCGGCACGATCGTCGGGGCGATGCGGACGCAGGCGCACCGGCAGTCGCAGCGCCTGTCGCTGCTCGTGGCCGTGCAGAAGCTCCTCGCGCGCGACGATGAGATCGAGACCCTGCTCCGCCGCCTCCGGAGCTTGCTGGCCGCTCGCCTGCGCATTCACGACGTCGCGATCGTCCTGACCGACGGAGACTGCGCATCCGCCACGGGTGAGGACGCCCGCCCGTCGTCGCTCGCCGCGACGGTGGCGCGCGCGGGGCGCGCGATCTTCGTTGCCGACACCGGCGAGCATTCTCGTCCGCGTCGTGTCGGGGCCGTGCCGTTGATCGGAGCGTCCGGCCCCGTCGGCGCGCTCGTCGTGGAAGCGGACGCCCTGTCGGCGGCAGACCGTGCCGATCTCGTCACCGTGGGCGCGTACGTCGGCCTCGGCCTCGAGAACGCGCGGCTGGTTGCGCGCCAGCGCCGCGCCGCCGAGGAGCTCGACGCGAAGGTGGCCGAAGCCACGTGTCACCTCGAGGAGATGGACCGCGCGAAGTCGACATTCGTCGCCATCGCGTCGCACGAGCTACGCACGCCGCTCACCGCGCTCCTCGGCTTCGGCGAGCTGCTGGCGACGCGCGATTTTCAGGCCGGCGAAGTTCACCGCCTCGCGCGCATCATCCACCGGGAGACCGAGCGCCTCGTACGCCTCGTCGACGATCTGGTCGATCTCTCGCGGCTCGAGCGCGGCGGCGGACCCACGCTCCGCCGGACGGGGTTGTGCCCCGCGCGCGCGATCGAAGGTGTCGCCGAGATCTTCCGGGATGCTGGAGCACGATTGGTGATCGAGTGCGGGACGGCGCTCCCCGACGTGGACGCGGATCCCGACGCCGTCGATCGGATCCTGAAAAACCTGATCAGCAATGCGCTGAAGTATTCGCCCCCCAACGCGCCCGTGCGCGTGGCCGCGGCCGAGGAGGGGTCCCGCCGCGTCCGCTTTACCGTCGAGGATCGCGGGCCCGGAATCCCGGCGACGGCACTGCCGCACGTGTTCGAGCCGTACTATCGAGCGCCCGGCGCGACGGGAGCGGCCCGGGGCACCGGCCTCGGCCTCGCCGTCGTGAAGGCGCTCGTGGAAGCCCACGGCGGGGAGGTCGAGGTGACGAGCGAAGAGGGGTTCGGCACCCGCATTTCCTTCACGCTGGCCGCCTTGTCGGCGTAAGTGAGCCCGTATACTCTGGGCTGATGCCGCGCCACAACGAAATCGCGGAACGGATGGCAGGGGCGGTCGTCACTCGACTGGCCCTCCGCAAGGTCGTGGAGGTCAAGGACGAGACCGCCGCGAAGGCGGCCGTCCGACACGTCGTCCTCCAGAATCTGGTCTCCGAAGGGCAGATCGACGTCGATGCCCGCAAGCTCCTGCTCGACAACGCCAAGCTGATCAAGGACTCCGCGGCGGACTATCGACAGCTTCTCAGCAAGGTGAAAGAGAAGCTCGCGCGCGAACGGGGATTCATCCTGTGATGCGGATGAGCCGTGAGCGAATCTTCCATCTCACGGACCTCATCGTGAAGGAGCTCGGGGCCAGCCCCGCCATCCACGTGAAGAGTCCCAACGATCTCCGCACCGAAGTGATGCGCGCGCTCACCGAAGAGTCGAAGCTCGAGGACACGGTCGACAGCGAGGTCCGGAAGATCCTCGGCACCTACTCGCGCGCGATGCCGGAAGGCAGCCGCGAGTGGGAGGTCTTGTATCAAAAGACCCGCGAGGAAGTGTTCCGGCGAAGGTTCCGCTTGTGACGCGGCTCGTCCTCGGCATCACCGGCGCCACCGGCGCCATCTACGGCATCCGGCTTCTACAGATTTTGCGTGGTCAGAGCGCGATGGAAACACACCTCGTGCTCTCCGCGCCCGCCAAGCGCACGATCGTGGAGGAGACGGATTGGCGCGTGCCGGACGTCGAGGCGCTCGCGACTCACCGCTACGACAACCGCGACATCGGCGCGGCGATCGCATCCGGCTCGTTTCGCACGGCCGGGATGGTCGTCGGGCCGTGCTCGATCAAGACCGCGGGAGCGATCGCGTCCTGTCACACGGACACGCTCATCGCGCGCGCGGCCGATGTGACGCTGAAGGAGGGCCGTCCGCTCATCCTGCTGATCAGGGAGACCCCGCTCCACCTCGGCCATCTGCGCTGCCTGACGGCGCTGGCGGAGATGGGGGCGGTGATCATGCCGCCCGTGCCCGCGTTCTACAACCGCCCGCGCGATCTGGACGACGTCGTCGACGCCACGGTGGCTCGCGTCCTCGACCGCCTGAACATGCCGCAGACGCTCGTCCCCGAATGGCAGGGGACGCACCCGCGCGTGGTGCCCGAACCACGTGATGCTTGACCTGTCCGTCGTCATTCCCGTCTACGACGAGGAAGAGAATCTGCCGGTGCTCTGGCCGGAGCTCCGGAGCGTTCTCGACGGGCTGGCGCTCGCCTATGAAGTCATCTTCGTGGACGACGGCAGCCGCGATCGCAGCGCCGAGATCATCCGCGGCTTCCGCGATCTCGACCCGCGCGCGCGACTCGTCCGTCTGAAGGAGAACGCGGGCGAGACGGCGGCCACCGACGCGGGCTTCAAGACGACGCGCGGCCGTTGGGTCGTCGTCATGGACGCGGACCTCCAGAACGACCCGCACGACATCCCGCGCATGCTCCACGAGCTCGACCGTTGGGACGCGGTGACGGGGTGGCGGGTCGAGCGGCGCGCTGGCGACTCGGTCGTTCGCCGCGTCTCCTCGCGCGTGGGCAATCGCGTCCGCAACTGGCTGACCGACGAAACGATTCAGGACAGCGGGTGTACCTTCCGCGCCTTCCGGCGCGAGTGCCTGCGCGGGCTCGTCCTCTACCGCGGAT
>JBGOTH010000329.1:0-4400 GCA_041476345.1 Methylomirabilia bacterium | reverse complement strand
GGCTACGAATTCCCGGAGCATCGTCACCCTCACGATGAATCCCGCCATCGACGTGAGCGCGAGCGTCCCCTACGTGATTCCGGGCGAAAAGCTGCGTTGCGGGCCCCCCAAGTACGAGCCCGGCGGCGGCGGCATCAACGTTGCGCGCGCCATCCAGAGGCTCGGCGGGGAGTCGCTCGCGCTGTTCCCCGCGGGTGGCCCGGCCGGTCTGCTGCTCTGCTCGCTGCTCGACGCCGAGCGCGTGCGTCACCGCACCGCCCCGACCGAGGCCTGGACGCGCGAGAACCTCAACGTCTCCGAAGACGTGACGCGCCGACAGTTCCGTTTCGTCATGCCGGGCCCCACGCTTGCCGAGCGTGAGTGGCAGAGCATCCTCGAGCTGCTGACCGGTCTCGATCCCCGGCCCGAGTATCTTGTCGCAAGCGGCAGCCTGCCACCGGGAGTGCCGGTCGATTTTTACGCGAGGGTCGCCCGCCTCGCGGACAGCGCCGGTATCAAGCTCATCCTGGACGCGTCAGGCGAGCCGCTTCGTCGGGCCCTGGGGCCCGGCGTCTACGTGCTCAAGCCCAGCTTGCACGAGTTCGAGGAGCTCACCGGCGAGACGAACTGCGAGGAGTCGCACCTGCCGATCCTCGCCCGCAAGCTGATCGACTCGCGCCAGTGCGCGATTCTCGTGGTCTCCCTCGGCGCCCGCGGCGTGTTCTGGATGTCGGCGCTCGATCGCGGCCGCCTCGCCGCCCCCACCGTGCCCGTGCGAAGCAGCGTGGGTGCCGGAGACAGCATGGTCGCCGGCATCGTGTTGTCGCTCGCTCGCGGCCGCCCGCTCGGGGATGCGGTCCGATTCGGCGTCGCCGCCGGCGCCGCGTCGGTGATGAACCCGGGAACCGAGCTGTGCCGCGCCGGAGATGTCGAGCGGCTGTACGGACAGGTTCAGGCCGCGCCGTCGGTTCCGTGAAAGAATGACCTCGATCAGGAGGAAGACAAATGGCGACGCACTCGAAAACGCACAATTCCGTTATGCGAAAGCTCCGGCTCGCGCGTCGACGCCGTGAGGCCGAGATGAAGCAGGCTCGGCTCGGAGCGGCCGCGCCGGCTCCCCGAAAGCGCAGTGCCTCCCGCCACGGTTAGCCCGGATTATTCATGAGCGGGACCGGGGTGTGCCGCCTCCTGTCCTCACCTCAGCTGCGGATGTCGCCGGCACACTCCCGGTCCCGCTCATGAATAATCCGAGCTAGCGCGATTCGGCCGCGGCGCGGTACGCGCGCGCGAGCGCCTGTCGCGGCTGCATCACGCTGGGGCTGAGCACGACAGCGCGCTCGAGCAGCGGGATGGCTTCGCGAGGCCGGCCTGCGATGATCCGGACCTCGCCGAGATATGTCAGTGCTTCGGCGTTGACCGGATTCAAGCGCAGCGCTTCTTCCAGCTCCCGGGCTCCCTCGCCGAGCTTGCCCTGCGCGATCAGTGCTTCGCCGAGCTTCATGCGCGCGGCGTCGAACGCGGGCAGTTGCCGGACGACCAGTCGCGCGCGCTGCTCGGCCTCGACCGGCCGTCCAGCCTTCGTCAGCGTGTCGCTCAGATTGAGATGGGCGACGGCGATGGCCGGCCGGAGCGCGATCGCCCGCTCGAACTCGACGATCGCGGGCACCCAGCGTCCGCCGTCGGCGAGCGCGGCGCCGAGCTGGTTGTGGCAGATCGCGCAGCGAGGCTCCACCGTGGTCGCGTAGCGCCACAGCGTTTCCGAGTCCCGCCACTGGCCGGCGTACTGCCACGCGAGAAGCGCCAGTGCCGCGACCCACACGCCGATCGTTCCCAGGACGGCACGGCTCGGTATGCTTCGCGCGCGGTGTCCGGCGATCGTCGAGACAGCGCCGCCGACAAGCAGGGCGAAACCGAGGCAGGCAAGGTAACCGTAACGGTCCGCGACGAGCGCATGGCCTGGTTGCAGTCCGAGGCTCATCGGCGCGATCAGCACGGCATAGCTCACCCATACGGCCAGCCCGGCCGGCCATCGCCGCCGCAGCGTCCACACCAGCGCCGTGACGGCCACCACGCCGACGGCCGCGCCGGCGAAGCGTGGCGTCCACGGCACGAAGGGCATTGGCAGCTCGTAGAGCGGCACGAGGCCCAGAGGCAGGATCGTCCGGACGAGGTAGAACCAGAGCGAGTACGCCGCCGTCGCGAGTCGGGCGGGCCAGGACCAAACCGGCCCCGCGCCGGTATGGGCCATCTGCGCGACCGCCACGAGCCCCGCCACGAGCGACAGAGCGACGAACGGGGACTTCTCGTTCAGCACGCGGCGCGACGCCGAGCTGACCCACGCTCGACCCGGCGGCGCCAGTCGTCGCAGCGGATAGACGTCGAGGACCACGAGGAGCAGCGGAAGCGGCGCAACGACCGATTTCGCCAACAGCGCCAGCGTGTGCGCGCAGAGCGCGAGGGCGCGCCACCGGCCCGCGTGAGGCTCGGTGGGTGCGGTGGCACGCACATAGGCCAGCAGCGTGAGAACGAAGAAGAGGCCCGAGAGCACGTCGCGGCGCTCGGTAACCCAGACGACCGACTCGACGCGAAGAGGATGGAGGGCGAACAGCAGCGCGGCGACGGCCGCGCCGAGATCTCGCGCCCGCGGGGGCGTGGCCGGCCGGGCGCTCGCGAGGAGACGCCGCGCGAGCAGGAAGAAGACGACGGCGGTGGCGGCGTGGAGCAGCACGCTCGTGAAGTGATAGCCGCGGGGATCGAGCCCCCACACGGCGTAGTCCAGGCCGAGGGTCAACCACGTGACCGGGGTCCAGTGCAGGCCGATGGTCGTCGTGAGCATCCAGGAGAGCTCGCGCCACCCGAGGCCGCGATAGAACGGATTGTTCACGAAGTTCATGTCGTCGTCGAAGTTGATGAAGCCCGCGTGCAGGGCGGGGGAGAAGACCGCGAGCGTCAGGACCACGATCGCGAAGACGACGAACTTCGTCACGGTTGGCGCGTGAGGATCTCGATGACCCGGCGTCAGGCCTTAGTGCCGTCGAACCCCTTCGCGATGCTCGGCAGGCTCAAGGCCAACTCGAGGCCCTCGACGTCGCGGATGCGGCTCGTGGGGATGCGATCGGGACCGACCTGGAGCTCGACGAACGTCTTGCCCACCGTGGCCGTGACGACGTGCCGTCCTTCGAGCGTGAAGACGAAGCCGTTGTCGGTCGGCACCCCCGACGCCTCGGGGAAGCGATTCCGCACGAACTCGAGGAGCCGCCGCGCCACGAGCTTGCAGTCGTCGTCGCGCACTCCGGCGACGAATTTCAGGACGGCCGAAATGTCCGGACTCCGCGGCGTCTCCACGACGGGCGGCGCTGCCGCTCGATCCGGCGCCGACGCGTGCCGCGGCCGTGCGGTCCGAGGCGCCTGCGCCCCGCCCTCGAGCTCCCGGATCTTTTCGATCACGCGCCCATCGCGCTCGTCGCCCGAGAACTTGGCGTTCAGCCACTCGCGCGCGATGGCGAGCGCGCCATTGGCGTCGAGGTCGGCGCCGCTGAGGCACAGAACGTTGGTGTCGAGGCGCTCGCGGCCGTGTCGCGCGGCGGTGGCGTCATCACCCGAGGCCGCGCGGATGCCGGCACACTTGTTGGCGGCGATCGTGCCGCCGATCCCTGTCTCGCACACGAGAATGCCGAGCTCGACGAACCCCTTGCTCACGGCGGTGGCCACGGCGCGGGCCATGGCGGGGTAGTCGACGGGATCCGCGGAGTGGGTGCCGAGATCGAGGACGGCGTGACTGTCCTCCTCCAGCGCTTCGACGAGCGAGCCCTTCAGGGAGAATCCGACGTGGTCGGCGGCCAAAGCAATACGCATGACAACCCGCCCTTCTTGAAGTTCGAAGGAAACGCGACCCCAACCACTATACTGCGACTCCGCGCCGCCTATCTCACCTCATACTTCTTGATCGCCGCCTGATCGAACGCGAGGCCGAAACCGGGCTTCGTCGGCACCACGATCTGGCCGTTCTCGAGCGTCGGGGTCTCCTCGAAGAGCCGGAGCGACCACGGCATGTATTCCACCGTCAGGCCGTTCGGGATCGCCGCGATCAGGTGGACGTGGATCTCCGGGATGAGATGGCTCACCACGGGAAGGTTGAACGCCTCCGCCATGCCCGCGATCTTCATCCACTGCGTGATGCCGCCGGCGCGGAGCAGGTCGATCATGACGATGTCGATCGAGCGATTCTCGAGCAGCTGCCGGAAGGGCGTGATGCCGTAGACGTATTCGCCGGCCGCGATGGGCGTGCTGAGCGCCTCCGCGATGCGCCCCAGGCCCTGGAAATCGTCGTGCGTCGTCGGGTCCTCGAGCCAGGTGAGATGCAGGCCGCGATCCTCGAGGCGACGGGTCACGTCGATCGCGTGGTGCACGCTCCAGAGCTG
>JBGOTH010000328.1:0-4402 GCA_041476345.1 Methylomirabilia bacterium | reverse complement strand
GTGATGCCGGGGGACAACGTGACGCTGGCGGTGGAGCTGATCGTGCCGATTGCGATGGAGAAGGAGCTGCGGTTTGCGATTCGCGAGGGCGGGCGCACGGTGGGCGCCGGCGTCGTGACCGAGATCGAAGACTAGGCCATGGCCACTGTCGTCGCGGACCAGAAGATCCGCATCCGCCTCAAGGCGTACGACCACCGTCTCCTCGACCGCTCCGTGAAGGAGATCGTGGATACCGTGCGGCGTACCGGTGCGCGGGTGTCGGGACCGGTGCTGTTGCCGACCGTCATCAACCGATGGACGGTGTTGCGGTCGCCGCACGTGGACAAGACCTCGCGCGAGCAGTTCGAGATGCGCACGCACAAGCGCCTGCTCGACATCGTCGATCCCACGCCCCAGACCGTCGACTCGCTCATGAAGCTCGATCTTCCCGCCGGCGTCGACGTCGAGATCAAGCTCTAGGCCGCGACTGCCATGGCAAGAAAAGAAGGACTCCTCGGGCGCAAGGTCGGGATGACGCAAGTCTTCGGTGACGACGGCAGCCACATCCCCGTGACGATCATCCAGGCGGGGCCCTGCACGGTGACGGCGGTGCGCACGAAGGCGACGGACGGCTACGATGCCCTCCAGCTCGGCTTCGAGGCGAAGAAGAAGAACATCACCAAGCCGATGGCCGGGTACTTCAAGAAGATCGGCGTGGGCGCGGTCGCGGTGGTGCGCGAGATCCGACTCGACAAGTCGGCCGCCGAGAAGCTCGACAGCTACACGGTCGGCCAGAGCATCGGCGCCGACATCTTCTCGCCGGGCGAGATCGTCGACGTCGTGGGCGTGTCGAAGGGCAAGGGCTTCCAGGGCGGCATGAAGCGCCACCACTGGCGCGGCGGCGATGCCACGCACGGATCGATGTTCCATCGCGCGCCGGGCTCCATCGGTGCTTCTTCGGATCCGTCGCGCGTGTGGCCGGGGCACAAGCTGCCTGGGCGCATGGGCGGCGACCGCCGCACCGTCTTGAACCTGAGCGTCGTGCGCGTCCTGCCGGAGCAGAACCTCGTGCTCATCCGCGGGGCCGTCCCCGGCGCCAACGGCTCCCTCGTGATGGTGCGCAAGAGCGTGAAGACGACCAAGAAGGCGGCGCAAGCCGCGGACAAGAAATAATGGCGAGCCTCAAGGTCGTCGACGCGAAAGGTAAGCAGAGCGGCACTCTCGAGCTCAAGCCCGACGTCTTCGGCGAGGTCAACGTGTCGCTGCTCCATCAGGCGGTCGTGCGCGAGCTGGCCGATCGGCGGGTCGGCACGCACGACACCAAGGGCCGTAGCGAGGTCTCCGGCGGCGGCAAGAAGCCGTGGAAGCAGAAGGGTACCGGCCGCGCCCGCCAGGGCTCCATCCGCGCGACGCAGTGGAAGGGCGGCGGCAAGCCGTTCGGTCCCACGCCGCGCAGCTACGACAAAGACATGCCGCGCGAGATGCGGCGGGGCGCCCTCCGCAGCGCGGTGGCCGCGCGCGTGACTGGCGAGGGCATCACCGTCGTCGAGGCGCTCGCGGGCGCCGACGGCAAGACGAAGTCGATCGTGACGCAACTGGCTCTGCTCGGTCTCGGTCCGACGAGCACGCTCGTTGTCGTCACCGAGCTCGGCGATGCGCTGCGACGTGCCGCGCGTAACGTGGCGTGGCTGACGGTGGAAACGCCCCGTCACGTCTCGGCGTACCAGCTCATGCAGGCCCGGCAGGTGCTGTTCGAACGTGGCGCCTTCGTCGCGCTGGAGGAGGCGCTCTCGCAATGAATCGCACCGCGCGCGAGATCATCATCCGGCCGCTCATGACGGAAAAGAGCATGCGGCAAAAGGAAGAACACAACACCGTGACGTTTCGGGTGCAACCCGACGCCAACAAGGTCGAGATCCGCCTGGCCGTGGAGCAGGTCTTCAACGTGAAGGTGTCCGACGTCCGCACCGCGTCCTTCGAAGGGAAGCTGAAGCGGATGGGCCGGCACCAGGGGCGCCGCGCCGACTGGAAGAAGGCGATCGTGACGCTCGCGCCGGGGCACACGATCGAGCTCGTGGAAGGGGCGTAGAGCCATGCCGATCCGTATCGTCAAGCCGACCTCTCCCGCGCGCCGTTATCTCACGTACGTCACGTACGACGAGATCACGAAGACGACGCCGGAGAAGAGCTTGCTCGCGCCGAAGATCCGCACGAGCGGCCGCAACAACGCGGGCCGCATCACCGTGCGGCATCGCGGTCGCGGGCACAAGCGGATGCTCCGTAACGTCGACTTCCGCCGGGAGAAGTACGGCATCCCCGCGCGGGTCGCCGCCATCGAGTACGATCCGAACCGCTCGGCCTACCTCGCGCTGCTCTTCTATCGCGACGGGGAAAAGCGCTACATCATCGCGCCGCACGGGCTCAAGGTCGACGACATGGTGATGTCGGGGCCGCAGGCGGACATCCTGCCGGGCAACGCGCTGCCGATCCGCAACATCCCGATGGGCACGCTCGTGCACAACGTGGAGCTCCAGCCGGGCCGGGGCGCGCAGATGTGCCGGAGTGCCGGGACGCAGGCGCAGCTTCTCGCGAAGGAAGGCGATCGCGCGACGCTCAAGCTGCCGTCGGGCGAGGTGCGGCTGGTGTCGATCGACTGCATGGCCACCGTGGGGCAGGTCGGCAATCTCGATCACGAGAACGTTTCTATCGGCAAGGCCGGCCGGACGCGCTGGCGTGGCTTCCGGCCGACGGTCCGCGGCACCGTGATGAATCCCGTCGACCACCCCATGGGTGGCGGCGAGGGCAAGGGCAAGGGCAACCATCCGATGACCCCATGGGGGAAGCCCACCAAGGGCTACAAGACCCGTCGCGGCGCCAGACCGTCGGACCGCGACATCGTGACCCGGCGGAAGAAGTAGGAGCGCGCGATGGGACGTTCGCTGAAGAAAGGGCCGTACCTCGACGAGCGGTTGCTGGAGCGGATCGAGGAGCTGAACCGGACGCGCCAGAAAAAGGTCCTCAAGACGTGGGCGCGGCGCTCCACCATCTCGCCCGAGTTCGTGGGCCACACGCTCGCCGTGCACAACGGCAAGAAGTTCATCCCGGTGTACGTGACGGAGAACATGGTCGGGCACAAGCTCGGCGAGTTCGCCCTCACGCGGACGTTCAAAGCGCACGGCACGTCGGAGAAGACCGCCGCGTCGCCCACGGGCAAGTCGTAGCATGCGCACCGTCGCCACCGCCCGCTTCGTCCGCGTATCCGCCCGCAAGGCGCGTCTGGTCCTCGACGAGATTCGCGGCCGCTCGGTGGGCGACGCGCTCGCGACGTTGCGCTACACGCCGCGGGCGGCCGCGCGCCTCGTCGAGAAAGTGTTGCGTTCGGCCGTGGCGAATGCCGAGCACAACCACCAGGTGCGCGACCTCGACGGGCTCACGGTGGTCCATGCGATCGCCGACGGCGGGCCTTCGCTGAAGCGCGTGCAGCCGCGTGCGATGGGCCGCGCGTTCTTCATCAAGCACCGCACGAGCCATCTGAGTGTCGGCGTCAGCGACGAGCCACAGGTCGCGCGACCCCCCGCGCCGCCGCGTCACACGCGGCGCGGGCCTCGGCCGATGCCGGCTCCCCACTCGACCGCGCCGGCACCGGCGGAACGCAAACCCGAGCAGGCCGTGGCCACGACGCCCGCGAAGAAGGCGCCGGCGGCGCGCAAGCGGACGCCCGCGAAGCGCAAGGAGAGCAAGTAGCCCATGGGCCAGAAGACACATCCGATCGGCTTTCGCCTCGGTGTCACCCGCACGTGGAGCTCGCGCTGGTTCGCGACGAAGAACTACGCGGCGCTGCTCCACGAGGACGTGAAGATCCGGCGTTACATCAAGGACCAGCTCTATCACGCGGGCATCTCGCGGATGGACATCGAGCGATCGGCCAACCGCTGCCGGATCACGATCTTCACGGCGCGGCCGGGGATCATCATCGGCCGCAAGGGCTCCGAGGTCGAGAAGCTGAAGAGCGAGCTGCAGATGCGCACGGGCAAGGAGGTCTATCTCAACATCGAGGAGGTCATCCACCCCGAGCTCGACGCCCAGCTCGTGTCCGAGAACGTGGCGCTCCAGCTCCAGAAGCGCGTGGCCTTCCGGCGCGCGATGAAGAAGGCGGTCACCTCCGCCCTCCGGCTCGGCGCCGACGGGATCCGGATCGCCTGCTCGGGCCGGCTGGGGGGCAGCGAGATCGCGCGTCGCGAGTGGTACCGCGACGGTCGCGTGCCGCTCCACACACTGCGCGCCGACATCGATTTCGGGATGGCCACCGCGCACACGACGGCCGGCACCATCGGCGTGAAGGTCTGGATCTTCAAGGGCGAGGTGCTGCGCCCCACCGTCGCGGCGGAGGCGTAGGAGAGCAGCCATGCTGATGCCCAAGCGT
>JBGOTH010000327.1:0-4407 GCA_041476345.1 Methylomirabilia bacterium | reverse complement strand
GCGGTGCGCCAGTCGTAGGCGCTGATCATCCAGCGCGCGAGTGGCGCCATGACCGTCGAGCCGACGCTCAACCCCGCGGAGACGAGCGCGACGGCGAGGCTCCTATGCCACGTGAACCAGCGAGTGGTCGTCGCGATGATCGGCGCATACAGGCTGCCCGCGGCCACGCCGACGATCACGCCGAACAAGAGCTGGAACTGGAGGAGCGTGGCCGCGCCGCTGGCCGTTACCATGCCGAGGCCGAGGAGCACGCCTCCGGCGAGCACGACGACGCGCGTGCCGAACCGGTCGGAGAGCGCGCCCCAGGCGAACGCGCCGACACCCATGCAGAGGAAATTGAGGAGCGCGGCCATCGCAATCCCCGTGCGCGACCAGCCCATCGCTTCGGACATGGGCTGCAGGAAGACGCTGAGCGTGAGCATCGCGCCGAACCCGACGCAGGTGATGACGATCCCGGCGCCGACGATGACCCAGCCGTAGAAGAGCTTCATCGCGCTGCCCCGATCGGCGCCAGACGCCAACGGCCGTACGCGACGAACGCCGCGAGCGTGCCGCCCACGAACGGAATCAGCGCCACCACAACACCCATGCTCAGCGAGATCACCGTGGCCCCGATCATGATGACCACGAGCCCGACGGCGGCCAGCGGTGTCAGTCCCGGCCGGACGCGCAGGAGCCCCGGAAGGACGAGGCCGAGCGCGCCGAACACTTCGCACACGCCGATGAATCGAATGAACCAGCCCGGCATCGCGATCTCCTTCGTCATCTCCTCGATCGGTGACACCAGCTTCACGCCCCCGGCGAACAGGAAGAGCGCCGCGAGCAGCACCTGAACGATCCACAGCGCGTAGGTCATGATTCTCGTCTCCTATCCGCCGGCCATGGCGCCGACGACCAGCAACGGTTCGGCGCCTGTCGCGACGGCGTCAGGCAGGAGCGCGTCCGGCGATTCGTGCGACAGGTCCTGCTCGCAGGCGAAAAGTCGCAGGAACGCGCGCCGTTGATGCGTAGCGTGGTCGCGGATCGTCCCGCGCAGCATCGGATAGTGCGCTTCGAGCGCGTCCAGCACCGCGCGCTGCGTGACCGGACCGTCGACGTCGAGCTTCAGCTCGCCGTCGACGTGCGCGAGCGTCCGCAGATGCGCCGGAACTACGACGCGGACGGTCACGGCAGCGTCTGCGCTTCGACGGACACCACGGACGGCAGGTGCTCGACGATCGGCACCCAGCGATCGCCCGCGTTCGCCGAGGCGTAGACCTGCCCGCCGGTGGTGCCGAAGTACACCCCGCACGGATCGAGCGAATCGACCGCCATCGAATCCCGCAGCACGTTCACGTAGCAGTCGCGCTGCGGGAGGCCGTTCGTGAGCGCCTCCCATTCGTGGCCGCCGGTGCGGCTGCGGTACACGCGCAGCTTGCCGTCCGGCGGATAGTGCTCGGAGTCGCTCTTGATCGGTACGACGTAGATCGTCTCCGGCTCGTGCGCGTGCACGTCGATCGGAAACCCGAAATCGCTCGGCAGGCCGCCGCTGACTTCCCGCCACGACTCGCCCGCGTCGTCGCTGCGCATCACGTCCCAGTGCTTCTGCATGTAGAGCACGTTGGGACGCGACCGGTGCATGGCGAGGCGGTGCACGCAGTGCCCGACTTCGGCGGTCGGGTTCGGGATCTGTTCCGAGACGAGACCGCGATTGATGGGACGCCACGTCACGCCCGCGTCGTCGCTCCGAAACGTTCCCGCCGCCGAGATGGCGATGAAGATCCGCCCGGCGTTGCTCGGATCCAGCAGGATCGTGTGCAGGCACATCCCGCCCGCGCCCGGCTGCCAGAGCGATGCCGATGCGTGGCGCCGCAGGCCGGGCAGCTCCTGCCACGCTTTCCCGCCGTCGGTCGTGCGGAACAGCGCGGCGTCCTCGACGCCGGCGTAGACGGTGTCGGGATCGTGCAGCGACGGCTCGAGATGCCAGACGCGCGCGAACGCCCACGGGTGCGGCGTGCCGTCGTACCAGAGGTGCGTGCCGGTGGGGCCGTCGTACCCGAACTTGTTGTCGACGGCCTCCCACGTCTTGCCGCCGTCGTTCGAGCGCTGGATCACCTGCCCGAACCAGCTGCTGGATTGCGACGCGTAGAGGCGATTCGGATCCGCGGGCGATCCCTTGAGGTGGTAGATCTCCCAGCCGCCGAAGTGCGGTCCGCTCACGCCCCACGTCTTGCGCGTGCCGTCGGACGTCAGGATGAAGGCACCCTTGCGAGTGCCGACCAGGAGCCGGATCGCGCTCATCGCTTACTTCCCTCCGATCGGCTGCAAGAGCTGGAGCAGGTTCCCCTCCGGATCCTTCAGCGTCGCGATGCGCAGCTGGCCGTAGTCCGTCGGTACCTCGACGAACTCAACGCCAGCAGCCTTCAAGCGCTTCCAATCCGCGTCGACGTCGTCGGTGCTGAGCCCGAGCATATGTCTCGCCGGGTCCATGTTGCGGCCGCGTACTTCACTGTGCGTGCCCAGCGCGAGCGTCGGCCTCCCCGGCTCACCGAGGACGGCGAAGCCTTCGAATTGCAGCACCACCCTGAAGCCCAGCAGGTCGCGATAGAACGGCAACAGATTACCCAGGTTCTCGCTCCAGATCGTCGCGCCACGCAGTCCCGTGATCATTTCGGTTCTCCTTCGCGCACCGGCCGCACTTCGACGGTGCCCGTGCGGGCCAGCGGAATGCGGGCCGCGATGGCGATGGCCTCGTCGAGATCCTTGACGTCGACGATCATATAACCGCCGAGCTGCTCGCGCGTCTCCGCGAACGGCCCGTCGGTCACGAGCCGCTTGCCGTCGCGCACCCGAACACTCGTCGCCGAGGACGACGGCAACAGCGGCGCGCTGCTCACGTGCTGACCGCGCGCGACCAACTCGTCCTGGACCTTGACGGTGTCCCAGTAAGTCTGCTGGCGGTCCGCCAGGCTCATCCGGCCCCAGGTCTCTTCGTCGCGGCAGAGCAGAAGCATGTATTTCATGTGTTCCTCCATCCGTGAGTCGAACGACGGGGGGCGGAATCGACACCCCGTGAAAAATTATCTAACGTGGCCTATGCCCCTGTCTGCCAATGCCGCCGTCGACGAGGTGTATCACGCTGACTGGGGCCGGATCGTCGCCACGCTGATTCGGCTCGTCGGAGACTTCGACGTGGCCGAGGACGCCGCCCAGGAAGCCTTTGCCGCCGCCGCGGAGCAGTGGCCGGCCGCCGGCGTCCCCGAGTTTCCGCGGGCCTGGATCATCCAGACCGCGCGCCACAAGGCCATCGACCGTATCCGGCGCCGAGTGCGGCTCGAGGCAAAGCTGGACGCGTACACCGCGGCCGGGTTTGCCCAGGCGGTCGCCGAGGAGTACGACCCGCGCGAGATCCCTGACGATCGTCTCCGCCTGATCTTCACCTGCTGCCACCCGGCGCTGGCGCTGGACGCGCAGGTGGCGCTCACGCTCCGCACGCTGGGCGGTCTCGAGACGGACGAGATCGCGCGCGCGTTTCTGGTACCAACGGCGACGATGGCCCAGCGGCTCGTGCGCGCGAAGAGCAAGATCCGCGACGCGCGCATTCCTTACGCCGTGCCGGAGACGACCGAGATGCCGGTGCGGCTCGACGCCGTGCTGACGGTGATCTATCTCGTCTTCACCGAAGGCTACGGAGGTGTCAGGACCGATCTGTCCGCCGAGGCCATCCGCCTCGCGCGCCTCGTGCGCGCGCTGATCACACCGCCGGCGGCGGAGGCGACCGCGCTGCTCGCGCTCATGCTGCTGCACGACGCGCGGCGCGAGGCCCGGCTCGACGAGATCGGCGACATCGTGCTCCTCGAGGACCAGGACCGCGGCCGGTGGAATCGTGAGCAGATCGCCGAAGCGCTGCCCCTCGTCGAGGAGGCGCTGCGCGGCGGGCCCGGTCCGTTCGCGCTGCAATCGGCGATCGCCGCGCTCCACTGTCAGGCGGTCCGCGCGGAGGACACGGACTGGCCGCAGATCGTGCGGCTCTACGAGGTGCTCGAGCGCCTACAGCCGTCACCCGTCGTGTCGCTGAATCGCGCGGCGGCCGTCGCGATGGTGGACGGGCCGCGCGCGGCGCTCGCGCTCATCGACGCGCTCGCAGCCGATCTCGACGGCTATCACCTGCTGCACTCCGCGCGCGCCGAGCTGCTGCGCCGCCTCGGCGATTCGGGCGAAGCGGCGAAGAGCTACGAGCGCGCGCTCGCGCTTGTGACCAACGACGCCGAGCGCCGGTTTCTCGAACGGCGGCTGCGCGAAGTCACGCGCTAGGAGGCGGCGGAAACACGCGCGGGCGAGGCGTCGGCGCCGTGGGTCGAGCGGCGAATGGAGGACACGAGGCCGCGAAGCGGCCTCACAGTCCGAGTTTGAGCCGCGGACCCACGG
>JBGOTH010000326.1:0-4416 GCA_041476345.1 Methylomirabilia bacterium | reverse complement strand
TGGCGGCAAGGGCTGGTTCATCGAGAACCCGAAAGATCTGAAGGGCGCTTTGCAAGAGGCGATGGCCTTCAAAGGCCCGGCGCTCGTCAACGTCGTGATCTCCCAGGAGTCCGCCCGCAAGCCGCAAGAGTTCCGCTGGCATTCTTGAACGAGATGGGGGGGCGCCTCTAGCGCCCCCCCAAGCCCCCCGCGCTGCGCGGCCCGGCGAAGCCGGGCCGCGCAGCGAGTGGTTTTCGCGAGTGGTTCTCGGTTAGTGCTTCTTCAGCTTCGGAATCACGTGCGTGCCGAAGAGCTCGATCGACGACATGACCTTCTCGTGCGGAACGGTCTCCGTCGCCATGAGGAACTGCAATTCGTCGACGCCCGCTTCCTCGTGGATGGCGATGCTCCGGAGACACGTGTCTGGATTGCCGGCCACGAGGACGCCGCGATCGACCAGCGTGTCGGCGTCGATTTGATTCCACAGCGCGGAAGCGATCTGTCCGGAGCCGCCGGAGAGATCGACCTCGGGCGCGCCCTCGGTGCCGTCTTCGGTCTTCAGGTAGCGCGCGAAATTCGCCTTCAGGTGTTCCGGCACGCCGCCCCACGAATCGACGAGCTGCTCGTAGAGGTGCGTCTGATCCTTGAGGTAGGGGCGATCCGGTCCGAAGAACGTGCGCAACGATTTCGCCGCGAGCTCGCGCCCGGCTTTGTCGTCCATGTCGCAGAAGCCCATCGTCGCGCTGAGCCATTGATCGTTGATGATCTTGCCCACCGGCTTCGCGTGGCGCACGCGGTCCTTGTACTGCTTGATGTGCGGCGCGAGGAACGACGGCGCGGCCACGCTCAGCGCCATCACGCCGATGCCCAGCTCGGCCGCGAGCTGATACGTCGCGGGCTGCAGCGCCGCCACCCACATGCGCGGGTGGGGCTTCTGGTAGGGTTTCGGGCGCACGTCACGTGGCGGAACCTTCCAGAACTGACCGTCCCACGAGAACTCGCCGTCCTCCCAGATCTTCGGGATCATGCGGAGCGACTCTTCCCACATCGCGCGCGTGTTGCGCGGGTCGATGCCCATGCCCGTCTGCTCGTAGGCCGCGGAGCGTCCGGTGCCGAATTCGACGCGCCCGCCCGACAAGTGATCGACCATCGCCACGCGCTCGGCCACGCGCACGGGATGGTGGTACGGCAGGATCACCACGCCGAATCCGAGACGGATGCGCTTGGTCAGCCGGCTCAGCGCGCCGAAGAGGACTTCCGGGCACGGCGACATGGAGAAGCTCGTGAGGAAGTGGTGCTCGACGAACCACACCGTGTCGAAGCCCATCTTGTCGGCCAGCACGACCTGCTCGATGGTCTCTTCGATGACCGCGTGATCGTCGACCACGGGCCGCTGCATCTCGTACGCCAGGCTCAGTCGCATGGGTCCCTTTCGATGAAACGTCGTTGCACGGGTCCCGACGATACTCCATCATCGGGCCGACGGCGAGAGGAGGCGACCCATGCTCTCACGCGAAGACAACGAGCTCCTGACCCGTGTTGGTCCCGGCACGCCGATGGGCGACACCATGCGCAGATACTGGGTTCCCGCGCTGCTCGCGTGGGAGCTGCCGGCGCCGGACTGTCCGCCTGTCCGCGTCAAGCTGCTCGGCGAAGACCTCGTCGCCTTTCGCGACACGCAGGGCCGCATCGGTCTGCTCGACGAATTCTGTCCGCATCGCCGCGCGTCGCTGTTCCTCGGGCGCAACGAAGAGTGCGGGCTGCGCTGCGTGTATCACGGCTGGAAGTTCGACGTTGACGGCCGGTGCGTGGACCAGATGAACGAGCCCGACGGCTTCGAGACGAAGATCCGCACGGCGTCGTACCCGGTGACGGAAGCGGGCGGAATCATCTGGGCGTACATGGGCCCGGCCGAGCTGCGGCCGCCGTCGCCGTTGTTCGCGTGGACGCAGGCGCCGGCGTCGCATCGCCACGTCTCCAAGGTCGTGCAGGAGAGCAACTGGCTCCAGGGGCTCGAGGGCGGGATCGACACGTCGCACGCGCCGATCCTCCATCGGGTCATCGCGAAGGATTCGAAGCGCCCCGGCTTCAAGCCGAAGGATCCGTTCGTGCGGGGCAAGGCGCCCACGCTCGAGGTCGACGTCACCGACTACGGGTATCGGTACGCCGGCATCCGGCCGCTCGACGAAGCGGAGCTGCACGTGCGCGCGTATCACTTCATCCTGCCGTTTCACCAGATCCGTCCGTCGCGTGCGGAGGACGGGTTCCCGCTGATCGCTGGGCACATCTGGGTGCCGACCGATGACGAGACGACCATGGTCTACAACTGGGTGATGAGCGGGCGCGACGAGCCGCTGCCGGAAGAGGAGCGTCTGGAGAGCCGCTTGGGCAACGGGCCGCGCGACGTCGATCAGACGACGTTCCGCGGCAAGCGCAATCGGGCGAACAACTATCTCCTCGACCGTCACGTCCAGAAGACCGAGACGTTCACCGGCATCGACGGCATCAACGTGCAGGACCGCGCGGTGCAGGAAAGCATGGGCCCGGTCGTCGATCGCAGCAAAGAGCACCTCGGGCCTGCCGACAAGGCCGTCATCCAGGCGCGCCGCCTCCTGCTCGACGCGGTGACGGCCGTGCGGAACGGCGAGGCGCCGCGCGGAATCGCGCCGAGCTACTACCCGCTCCGCGCCGCCGAAGGCACGTTGCCGCGCGGCGCCGACTGGCGAACGCTGCTCGCGCCCGGCGCGCCGGCGCGCGGAACTCTCCAGACGGTATAGGCGTGGCCGCTCAGACGAAAGCGCGCGCGACGGTCGGTGTCGACGTGGGCGGAACGTTCACCGACGTCGTCGCGCGCGAAGCGTCGGGGCGTCTCCACTCTGGCAAGGTTCCGACGACGCCGGCGTTTCCCGCGACGGGCGTCATGAACGGGCTCGCCCTCCTCGAGCCCGTCGCTGGCCGCGCCGGCGCGCTCGCGCACGGCACGACGATCGTCACCAACGCGATCGTCGAAGGGCGCGGCGCGCGCGTCGGTCTCATCACCACGCGCGGCTTCCGCGACGTCCTCGAGATCGCGCGCATGAGCCGGACCGATCTCTACAACGTGCACGCGCTCGCCAAGCCGGAGCCGGTCGTGCCGCGTCGCCTCCGACTCGAGGTGAGCGAGCGCATCGCGGCGGACGGCGCGATCCTCACTCCGATCGAGCTCCGCGAATTGCCGGCCATCCTCGACACGTTCGCGCGCGAAGGCATCGAGAGCGTGGCCGTCAGCCTGCTCCACGCCTACGCCAATCCCGTGCACGAGCGCATGCTTGCCGAAGCGCTGGCGGGACGCTTCCGTCACGTGTCGATCTCGAGCGACATCGACGCGGAGTTCCGGGAATACGAGCGCACGTCGACGACCGTGCTCAACGCGGCCGTCATGCCGCTCGCCGCGCGGTACATCGAAGAGCTGGTGAAGGCGCTCGGCGGCGGGCTCGCGCTCCACCTCCTGCATTCGGCGGGCGGCATGATGTCCGCGACGGCCGCGAAGGCGAAGCCGCTGGCGATGGCCGCATCCGGTCCCGCCGCGGGCGTCGCCGCGGCCGCCTACGTCGCGCGCGTGCTGAAGCTGCCGCGCGCGCTCGCGTTCGACATGGGCGGGACGACGACGGACGTGTGCTTGATCGGCGACGGCATCGCGGACACGTCGTCGCAGCGCAAGCTCGGCGGGTATCCGGTACGCCTGCCGATGGTCGCGGTGGAGTCGATCGGCGCCGGCGGCGGCTCGATCGCCTACGTCGACGGCGCGGGCGCGCTGAAGGTCGGGCCGCGCAGCGCGGGTGCCGTGCCCGGGCCCGCGTGTTACGGGCAGGGGATGGAGCCGACGGTCACCGACGCCAACCTCGTCCTCGGCTATCTCAATCCCGATCGCGTCTACGGCGGTGTCATTCGCCTCGATCGCGCGCGCGCCGAGACGGCGCTCACGGCGCTCGGCAAGCGCCTCGGGCTGTCGCTCCTCGAGATCGCGCACGGGATCTTCGAAGTCGCCAACGCGAACATGCTGCGCGCGCTCCGCCTCGTCTCCGTCCAGCGCGGCTACGACCTGCGCGACTTCACGCTCATCGCGTACGGCGGCGCGGGGCCGATGCACGCGAGCGCGCTCGCGCGGCAGGCGAGTATTCGCCGCGTGGTGGTGCCGGCGCACTCGGGCGCGTTTTCGGCGCTGGGCTGCCTCGTCTCGCCGCTCCGGTACGACGCGGTGCAAACGTACCGCGCGCGGTTGGACGCGTGGGAGAAGAAGCCGGCGGAGGATCGGTTCCGCGATCTCGAGGAGCGCTGCCTGGCCCCGCTGGTGGACGAAGGGGTGAAGGTCGATCGCGTTTCGATCCTGCGCAGCGTCGATCTCCGCTACACCGGCCAGAACTACGAGATCGAGGTTCCATGGCGGGAGAGCGTTGC
>JBGOTH010000325.1:0-4418 GCA_041476345.1 Methylomirabilia bacterium | reverse complement strand
GGGTTGCGCGTGGCGCCGAAGACCGCGTTCACCGTGTTCGGCCCGAACGCGAACTCCGGCGTGTTCGTCTTGCCGACGATGATGGCGCCCGCCGCGCGCAGCCGCTGCACGACCAGCGCGTCCTCGTCGGGTACGTGGTCCTCGAAGAGCCTGGACCCGTACGTGGTGCGAACACCCTTGGTCTCCGTGACGTCCTTGACGCCGAGGGGAACGCCGAAGAGCGCCGGCAGCGGCGCGCCGCGCTTGAGCGCCGCCGTCGCGCGCCGGGCTTCCCACAACGCGGACTCGCGCGCGAGGGTGACCACGGCGTTCACGCGCGGATTCACGGCGTCGATGCGGGCGAGCACCGCCTCCATCACCTCGCGCGGCGAGGCCTTGCGGCTCCGGTACAGCTTCGCGAGCTCCACGGCCGGGGCGAACGTGACGTCCCGCATGAGCAACCCTCCTCGCGTGCTACGATACTTTCCATGGCACACAAAGGCATGAAATTCGGAATTTTCCTCGCCCCCTTCCACAAGCTCGGCGAAAACCCCACGCTCGCGATGAACCGCGACATGGAGCTCGTCGAGTGGATGGACTTCCTCGGCTACGACGAAGTCTGGGTCGGCGAGCATCATTCGGCGGGCTGGGAGCTCATCGCGTCGCCCGAAATCTTCATCTCCGCGCTCGCCCAGCGCACGAAGCACATCCGGCTCGGCTCCGGCGTGACGAGCCTGCCGTACCACCACCCGTTCCTCGTCGCCCAGCGCTTCGTGCAGCTCGACCACATGACGCGCGGCCGCACGATGCTGGGCTGCGGGCCGGGCGCGCTCGTGTCGGATGCGTACATGATGGGGCTCGAGCCGGTGAACCAGCGCCCGCGCATGGACGAATCGCTGGATGCCATCATGCAGCTCTTGAAGTGCGAGGAGCCGGTCACGATGAAGACCGACTGGTTCGAGCTCCGCGAAGCGCGGCTGCACCTGGCGCCGTACAGCGACCCGCACTTCGAGATCGCGGTGGCAAGCGTCATGACGCCGTCGGGCGTGGTCGCCGCCGGGCGGCACGGGCTCGGCGTGCTCTCGATCGGCGCCGGTCTTCCGGGCGGCCCCGAAGCGCTCGCGAACCAGTGGAAGATCGCCGAGGAGACGGCGGCCAAGCACGGGAAGACGATGGACCGGAAACAGTGGAAGCTCGTCGTCAACGTCCACGTGGCCGACGATGACGAAGAAGCGCTGCGGCAGGTGAAGAAGGCCGAGCGCCACGAGACGATCACGTATTTCGAGGAGACGCTCGGCCGTCCGCCCGGCCGCGCCGACGATCCCCTCACCGAGGGCGTGAAAATGGGGACGACGCTCGTCGGCTCCCCGGAGACGGTCGTGCGCGGCATCCGGAAGCTCGAGCAGCTGAGCGGCGGCGGTTTCGGCGGCGTCCTGTTCCGCGCGCACAACTGGGCGAACCGCGAGCAGACGCTGAAGAGCTACGAGCTGTTCGCGCGCTACGTGATGCCGGTCTTCCAGGGCTCGGCGGACGCACCCCGCGCGTCGAACGAGTGGGCACTCGCCAATCGCAAGACGATCTTCAGCCCGAACGTCGAAGCGATCCAGCGGGCCTACACCGAGCGCGGAAAAGAAGTGCCGGCCGAGTTCCGCTCGCGCGTGTCAGGCGCGCGCGACCTCGACAAGGACTAAAGCTTCGCTACGTCGACTCCCTGACCGGACGCCGCGCTCTTGGCCACCGCGTCGGTGAACTCCATGTAGCGCACGCCGTCCTCGAACGTGGTGTGCGAGATCTTCTCGCGGCCGCGGATCGCGTTCACGAATTCTTCTTCGACGCGCCAGCCGATGCGCTGGTCCGCCGGGATCGTGATCTCCGCCAGCGCCTTGTCTCCGCGCCGCCCGCCTGACAACCGCTTCGCTTCCGGCTCGATTCGGAGCGTACCCTCGCTTCCGAAGATCCACACCTCGGCCGCCGGTCCGAACGCGGTGAGCGCACTGAAACGCAGATGCGCGACGGCGCCATTCTCGAGCGTGGCGAGGACGTCCACGTGGTCGGGAACCTTCACGTCGTGCCACGCGCCGGCGTCGTCCTTGCGACGCGGCACCGCGATCTTCGTCTTGGCCATCACGGTCTTCGCGCCGCCGACCCAGCGCATCATCGTCTCGTACCAGATGCCCATGTTGAGGACGTTGTTGCCACTGAGCGCCACGTTCTGGCGCCAGTGCAGCGCCTCACCCTGATCCGCGAACCGCGCCTGCTGCGTCGCTTGCAGCTCGATCGACAGCACGTTCCCGACGTAGCCATCGGCGACCATCTTCGCGATCGTACCGTCGAGCTCGAGCGTGGGCGGGCCCGGCACGAGCTGCGACACCAGACTTGGCTTCTTCCGCGCGGCCTCGAGCATGCGGCGTCCTTCGCCGGCGTTCATCGCCATGCGCGCCTCGCACAGCACGTGCTTGCCGGCCGCGAGCGCCGCCAGCACGAGCTCGCAGTGCATGTACGGCCACGTGCCGATGCAGATGGCGTCGACGTCGGGCGCGTTCATGACTTCACGCCAGTCGCTCGCGACGCGCGCGATGCCGAACTCCTTCGCGACCCGCTCGCCCGATTCTTTCGATCGGTTGGCCACCGTCACGATCTCCACTCCCGGCTGAGCCTTCAGCTTGGGGATGTGATGACGGCGGCAGTTGTTTCCGGCGCCCACGAAGCCTACGCGGATCGTCTTGTCGCTCATGGCGTGAGATGGTACCACCGGCGAATGACCGCGGCGTTCCGGTGGTACCTCGGAGGCGTGCGTAGGCTAGAATCCCGCCCATGGCATCCCCGATCGATTTCGCGAAATACGACGGACTCGGCCTTGCCGAGCTGATCCGCCGCAAGGACGTCACGGCCGCCGAGCTGCTCGACGCGGTGATCGCCCGCGCGGAGGCGGTCAACCCGACGATCAACGCGATCGTCACGCGGCTCTACGACGCGGCGCACGCCGCGATCGAGGCGGGCCTGCCGTCGGGGCCGTTCACCGGCGTGCCGTATCTTCTGAAAGATCTCGGTGCCTACGTAACCGGCGCGCCGACGAGCTTCGGGAGCGCGTTCTTCGGCGACGCCGCGGCCGACCACGACAGCGAGATCACCGCGCGTTACAAGCGCGCCGGCCTCGTGATCTTCGGCAAGACCAACACACCGGAGATGGGGCTGGCCCCGTCGACGGAGCCGCGGCGATTCGGGCCCACGCGCAATCCGTGGAATCTCGAGCACACCGCGGGCGGATCGAGCGGCGGATCCGCGGCGGCGGTCGCGGCGGGCGTGCTGCCGATGGCCCATGCGACGGACGGTGGCGGTTCGATCCGGATTCCCGCCTCGTGTTGCGGCCTCGTCGGCCTCAAGCCGACGCGCGCGCGGAATCCCATGGGCCCGGACGCCGGCGAAGGCTGGGGCGGCGCATCGGTCGGACACGCCGTGACCCGCACGGTGCGGGACAGCGCGGCGCTGCTCGACGCGACGTCGGGCCCGGACGTCGGCGATCCCTACTGGGCGCCCCCGCCGGCGCGGCCGTTCCTCGAGGAAGTCGGGCGCGATCCCGGAAAGTTGCGCATCGCGCTGACGACGACGGCGTTCAACGATCACCAGGTTGACCCTGCGTGCAAAGACGCCGCGCACGCGGCCGCGAAGCTCTGCGCGTCGCTCGGTCACACCGTCGAGGATGCGCGGCTCGAGATCGACAGCAAGGCGCTTCGAACGGCCGCCCGCATCGTGGTCGGCGCGAACGTACGGGCGTCCCTCGAGGCACGAGCCGCCGTGCTCGGCCGCCCGCTCGCCCAGGCCGATGTCGAGAGGGAGACGTGGGCGCGCGCGACTGACGGCGGCACCTTTACCGCGTGGGAGTACGCGCGGTCGATCGGCGTCATCCATCGCATCGGCCGCGCCGTCGCGCGATTCTTCACGAGCTACGACGTCGTGCTGAGCCCGACGATGTGCCGGCCGCCGCAGCGCCTCGGCGTGATGAACATGAGCTCGACCGACGATGCCGCCTATCTCGACGGAGTGCTGGCCAGCATCGGCTTCACGTCGCTCTTCAACCAGTCGGGAAATCCTGCGATCTCGCTGCCGCTCGCGTGGTCGAAGGACGGTCTACCGATCGGCATCCAGTTCGCCGGCCGCTTCGGCGACGAGGCGACGCTGTTCCGCTTGTCCGCGCAGCTCGAAGCCGCGCAGCCGTGGGCGAATCGTCGTCCGTCCATCTAGCCAGGAGGAGTCATGCCCGCACGACCTGCACCGACGCAGCAGGAAGTCATCAGCTGGATCCGCGGCGAGCGCCGCAATTGGGGCCGCTGGGGCAAGGACGACCAGCGCGGCACGGTGAACCTGATCACGCCCGCCAAGCGCGCGGCGGCGGCACGGCTCGTGAAGAGCGGCCGCAGCGTGTCGCTGAGCCGCGCGTT
>JBGOTH010000324.1:0-4419 GCA_041476345.1 Methylomirabilia bacterium | reverse complement strand
GGCACACGTGCGCGCGCCGGCCATGGCCAGCGTGACCCACGCGACCGTCCACCCGCCGGGCCACCCGCGCGCGGCCAGCACCATGGCGATGTAGGCGAAGGGGAGGGCGAAGACCGTGTGCTCGAACTTGATCGCGTCGACGATGTACGCGAGCTTGCGAGGGGGTCTCAGAGCCCGTAGTCCTTCCAGCGGCGCGTGACGCGCTCGCGAATCTCGTCGGACATCAGAATTTCGTCGGGCCACGCCTGCACGATGTCGTCGAGTGGCCCCTTCTCGGTGGCGTCCACGCCGAGTTTCCCACCGTATCGGTGACGGAGGGCGGCGTGGTCGAGGTCGTCCATGGGCCCTTCGATGATCATGAGGTCGCGCCGCGGATCGATGTTGCCGGTGGCGCGCCAGGCCACTTCGGACAGATCGTGCACGTTCACGTGGTCGCTCACGACCACGATGGTCTTCGCGAGCATCATCAGCCCCATGCCCCAGAGCGCCGTCATCACCTTGCGCGCGTGGCCCGGGTAACGTTTCTTGATCGAGACGATGACGAGGTTGTGGAAGACGCCCTCGGCCGGCATGTTCACGTCGACGATCTCCGGCAGCATCAGCTTCATGACCGGCAGGAAGAGCCGCTCCGTCGCCTTGCCGAGCCAGTAGTCCTCCTGCGGCGGTCGCCCGACGATGGTGGTCGGATAGATCGGCCGCGCCCGCCGGGTGAGCGCGGTGAGGTGGAACACCGGATAGTCGCGCGCGAGCGAATAATAGCCGGTGTGGTCCCCGAACGGACCTTCGAGTCGCCGCTCGGCCGGATCGACGTAGCCTTCGAGGACGATCTCCGCCTCCGCGGGGACCTCGACGTCCACCGTGCGGCACTTCACGAGCTCCACCGGCGCGCCGCGCAGCCATCCCGCGAAGACGACCTCGTCGACACCCGGCGGCAGCGGCGCCGACGCCGCATAGATCATCGCGGGGTCGCCGCCGAGCGCGATCGCGACTTCCATCATCCGACGCTCGGGCGCTTCATCCGCCCTCCGAGTCGCTTCATCCGCCCTCCTGAGATGCTCGGCGCCGCCCTTGTGGATCTGCCAGTGCATGCCGAGCGTGCGCTCGTCGAAATATTGCAGTCTGTACATGCCGACGTTGCGCGCGCCGGTCAGCGGATCGTGCGTGAACACGCCGGGCAGCGTGATGTAGCGCCCGCCGTCGCCGGGCCAGCACCTCAAGATCGGTAACCCCGCCAGCGACGGCCGCACGGTCTCCACGACTTCCTGGCAGGGCGCCTGGCTCACTCGCCGCGGCGCCGCCTTCGCGACGTCGAAGAGCGTGCCGAGCTTCTGGAGCCGCTCCATGAACGTGCCGGGCATCTTGAGATCGAGGAGCCGCCCGACGCGCTCGCCCAGCTCGGAAAGCCGTTCGACGCCGAGCGCCCACGCCATGCGGTCCGCGGCGCCGAACGCGTTGATGAGCACGGGCATGTCGTGGCCCTCGACCCGCTCGAACAGGAGGGCGACGTTGCGGTCCCCCGCGCTCTTCGAGACGCGGTCGGTGATCTCGGTGATCTCGAGGTCGCCGGAGACGGGGACGGAGATGCGGCGGAGACGGTCGCGCTTCTCGAGTAACGCCACGAACTCCGACAGGTCGCGAAACGCCATCAATCGGAGTGGAACAGCGTGACGAGCCAGCCGGCGAGGACGGAGCGCATGGCCCGGATTATGACACGCGGTTGTATACTCGGCGCGCCATGCCGGTCGATGTACGCGCCAGCGTCGTCGAGAGCTTTGATGATGCGGTCGTCGTGACCGATGGCGGCCGCGTCGTGGTGGCGTTCAACGCGGCCATGGAGCAGCTCACCGGCTGCCGTCGCGCGAACGCGCTCTCACGTCCGGTCGACGACGTGCTTGCCTCCCTCCCGACGGGCGCCTGGACTCGTCCCATCGCGCTCGCGCTCGCGGGCGAGCGGGGCCGCGCGCCCGAGGTTCTCGTCAAGCCTTCCACCGGCGCGCGCGTGTGGCTGGAGGCTCGCTGGGCGCCGCGTGCCGACGGTCCCGGCGCCGTGCTGGTCCTTCGCGACGTCACCGAGGCGCGCAAGCACGTCGTGTTCCTGCGCGCGTTCGAGACCGTCAGCCGCTCACTCACCTCGTCGCTCGACCTCGACCAAGTGCTCGACACGATCGTGGCCAAGACCCGCGAGGTGATGAGTACGGATTCCGCCATGGTGGCGTCCTGGGACGGGCACGCGTCGAAAGCGTACGTGCTCCGCGCCGCCGGGCGTCTCAGCGGCCAGTACGCGATGGGGGGCATCCCGCTCAACGGGGGCCCCGTGAGCATGGCCGTGCTGGAAGGCCGGTCCGTGACGACGAGCGACATTCTCGCCGATCCGCGGTGGCAGCTCGATCCGGTGCGGCGCCGCGACATCGCGCGCGAGGACTTCAAGGCCGTGGCGGTGGCGCCCCTGGTGGTGAGAGGCGTCGTCCACGGTGCGCTCGTGGTCCACCAGTGGACGCCGCGGACGTTCAACGACGAAGAGATGGCGCTGCTCCTGCTGCTCGCGGAGCAGGCCGCGCTCGCGCTCGAAAACGCGCGCCTGTACGCGGATGCGCGCCGGCGCGCCGAGCGGCTGCGCGAGCTCGCGCAGCTCGAGCAGATGGTGGCGGCCTCGCTGGATCCCGACTCCGTGCTGCGGGCGATCGCGGCGGCGGCCGCGCGCCTGGTGGGCGCGGACATCGTGCAGGTGTGGACCGCGGATCCCGCGCGCACGCTCCTGCGCCTGCGCGTGTCGAGCGTGTCCGAGGGATTGCCGTCCGTGCCGGAGACGATTCCGTTCGGCGAGGGCGTGACCGGCCGCAGCGCCGCCCAGAAGACCGCGATCTACGTCGCGGACGTCACGCGCGAGCCCGGCGCCTTCTCCGCGGAGTGGGCGAAGCAGTCGGGCATCGGGCGCCTGCTGAGCGTGCCGTTCATGTCGGGCGACGACGTTCTCGGGGTGGTGACCGTGCGCTCGCGCAGCGATTCGCTCGCGAGCGAAGAGGACCAGGCGCTGATCACCACGCTCGCCGCGCAGGCGGCCGTGGCCGTGCAGAACGCCGGCGCCTACGCCGACGCCGTAGCGCGCGGGGCCAGGCTGCAGGCGCTGGTCGCCGTGACTCGCTCGATCACGGCCTCCCTCGACACGGACGACGTGCTCCGCCGCATCGTGGAGGCGACCTCCGCCATGCGGGCGGGCGCGTTCGGATCCGTGCACATCATCGACGGCGAGCGCAGCGTGATGCGGACCACGTCGTCCCCTGAGATGGACGACTTGCCGCACGACCATCCCATCGGCGCGGGCCTGCCGGGCATCGTCGCGGAGGAGCGCCGGCCCGTGCTGGTGCCGGAGCCGCTCGCCCATGCCCGCACGCTATCGCCGGCGTGGTGGAGCCGGCACCCGCGCGCGTCGTACTACGGCGTGCCCATCATGGTGGGGGACGCGCTCGTCGGCGTCCTCGACTACATCGTTCCCGAGGGCGTTCCCGACCGTGAGGAGCAGGAGACGCTGAACCTCCTGGCCGCGCACGCCGGCGTCGCGATCCGCAACGCGTCGCTCTACCAGGCGGAGTACGTGCAGGGTGCCAGGATCCGCGCGCTCGCCGCCGTCAACCGGCGGATCTCGAGTACGCTCGACCTCGACGAGCTGCTGCGCTCGATCGCCGAGAGCGCGGCTCAGCTCACCGGCGTGCGCCTGGCGTCGTTCTGGCTCGCCGATCACCGCCGGCGCACGTTGACCTACACCGGCCATTCGGATCTCGAGCTCACGCGGACGTTCCCGCGGCAGACCGTCACGTACGACGAGGGGCCGGCGGGATGGATCGCGCGACATCAGCAGCCGCTCGTCATCGACGACGTCTTCGCGGACCCACGCATCATGGTCCGGGACTGGTGGCGCCGCACCGGCCTCACGAGCCTCGCCGGCTACCCTGTCGTGGCGGACGGCGAATTGCTCGCCATCCTCGTGCTGTGCCACTCGCAGCCGGTGACGCTGACGGCGAGCACGCACGACGTCGTGGACATGTTCCTCGCGCAGGCGGCGGTGGCGATCCGCAACGCGCGGCTCTATCGCGCGGCCGAGCGGCGCCGTGACGTCGCGGAGGCGCTCGCGCGGCTCGGCCGCGGCCTCGCCGCCACGCTCGAGGTCGACCGGATCGCAGCGCTCGTCGTCGAGGGCACCGTGGAGCTGTTCGACCCGCGCGGCGCCGACGTCTATCGCTACGATCCGAGCGACGACACCCTCAGGACGATCGTATCCCAGGGGCCGGGAGGCATGGCCGGGCGCGCGCTGTCGATCCGTTCGGGCGAGGGCATCGTCGGCCGCGCGGTGTCCGAGCGCCGCGTCGTGGTGAGCCGCGATGTCCTGCACGATCCGGCGGTGTCGTTGTCCGAGGCGCTGCG
>JBGOTH010000323.1:0-4448 GCA_041476345.1 Methylomirabilia bacterium | reverse complement strand
TACGCCTTCAACCGGCCGCTGCGCGGCGCCTTCGAAGTCACCGAGCTGATGCTGCTGGTCCTGATCTTCGCGGGCCTCCCGCTCGTCTCGTTCTCCGACGAGCACGCCGTCATGGACTTTATCGACAAGGTGATCGGCCCGGGTGCGCAGCGGTGGCTCCAGCGCGCCGTGCAGGTGGTGAACGCCGCCTTCATGTTTCTCCTCACCTGGCTGATGTGGCGCAAGGCCGACACGATCTGGGGTTACCGCGACGCCACGGACGTGCTGCGCATCGTGTACGGACCGTTCGTGTACTTCATGGCGGTGACGCTCGCGATCGCGGGCCTGATCCACCTCTACAAGACCGTCGAGCGCCGATGATCGAAGGGCTCGTCGGGCTCGCCGTGATGATGCTGCTCTGCTGCCTGCGCATCCCCATCGCGTTCGCGATGGCCATCGTGGGGTTCGTGGGCTACGCGTACATGCGCGACTGGAACTGGGTGGTGGCGTTCGCGACGATCCAGACGAAGATGTACGAGACGGGGCGCAACTACACGCTCTCCGTCGTCCCGCTCTTCATCCTGATGGGCAACTTCGTCACGCGCGCCGGCATGTCGCAGGAGCTGTTCCGCGCCGCCTACGCGTTCATCGGTCACCTGCGCGGCGGCCTCGCCATGGCGACCGTGTGGGCATCCGCCGGCTTCGGAGGGATCTGCGGCTCGTCCATCGCGACGGCGGCGACGTTCGCGAAGGTCGCGTATCCGTCGATGAAGAAGTTCGGCTACTCCGATCGGCTCGCCGCCGGCGTCGTCGCCGGCGGCGGCACGCTCGGCATCATGATCCCGCCGTCCACCATCATGGTCATCTACGGCATCTTCACCGAGACCAACATCGGCAAGCTGTTCGCGGCGGGCATCATTCCCGGCATCCTCGGCGCCATCCTGCTCTGCGGCGCCGTCCAGTACATGACGTGGCGGGATCCCACGTGCGGGCCGCGCGGCGCGCGCTCCACGTGGCGCGAGCGCGTGCGGGCACTCGAGGACGTGTGGGCGGTGGCGGTGCTCTTCGTCTTCGTGATGGGCGGCATCTACGGCGGCTTCTTCACGGCCACCGAGGGCGCGGCGATGGGCGCGTTCGGCGCCATGCTCTTCGCCCTCTCGCGCCGCGCGCTCAGCTGGCGGACGCTCTACGAGTCGCTGCTGGAGAGCGCCCGCACGACGTCGATGCTCTTCATGATCCTGATCGGCGCGCTCATCTTCGCGGAGTTCGTCAACATCACCACGATGCCGGCCGACCTCAAGAGCTGGGTCATGCGTTTCAACGTGAGCCCCACGATGGTGGTGGCCGCGATCTGCGCGATCTACGTAGTGCTGGGCACCGCGATGGAAGAGTTGTCGATGATCCTGCTCACGATCCCGGTGTTCTTCCCGGTGATCGTGCACCTCGGCTTCGACCCCGTGTGGTTCGGCATCATCATCGTGTGCGTGGTCGAGATCGGCCTGATCAGCCCGCCCGTCGGCATGAACATGTTCGTGTTGCGCACGCTGATCCCCGAGGTGAGCACGGCGACGATCTTCAGCGGCGTGCTCCCGTTCATGTGGGCCGACGTGGTCCGTCTGGCCTTCCTGGTCGCGTTCCCGATCCTGTCGTTGTGGCTCCCGAGCTTCATGCGGTAACCGCACCTGCGCCGCGGCGCGGTCGCTACCTACGGCGCGCTGAGAACAGGAACCTACACACGATCGAGCAGCCGCTCAATGAGGACGAAGGGATGGGCGTCCTCGGGCGCGAGGGCCACGGCGAACCCCGCCGCGTGCAGATGGCCACCGCCGCCGAATCCGCGCGCGATCGCGGCGACGTCGATGTCGGCGTTCGATCGAATCGACACCCGCATCAGAGGAACGCCTCCCGCCATCTCCAATCCGAAGCCGATGATGACCTCCGCCTCGCCGCGGGCCATCTCCGCCGCATCGCTGACGAGGGCAAGCCCGTTGAACACGATGACCCTCGAGCCGGCGCGCGTGCGAAACCGATGGGCCCCGGCCAGTGCCCGGCGTGCCTGCTCTTCCTGTTTCTCCAAGACGACCGCGCCCAGCCAGGAGAAGCGTGACGCCCATTGTTCGGCGATCTCGGCGAGGCTCAACCGCAGCCATTCCTCATTCGGCACCGAGGACAGCGTGTGATGTTGCAGACACGCCTCACGCCACAGCAGGCTCGCCGTCTGCCACGTGTCGCGCACACCCGCGAGCTCCGCGAACCGCTCTGCAAACGGCCGGAGTCCGTCGCCTCCTCGCAGCGGCAACCAGACGTGACGGAAGGCCAAGACTGCGCCGGAGACACCCGGCTCTCGCTCTTCGTCGCCGAACACACCCTGCTCGCCGAACGCCGCCACCACGTCCCGCGTGGTCCGGTGATGATCGAGGACGATGGACCCGACCTCGACAAACTCGGCCGCGCGCTCGCGGGGTGGCGACACGTCGCAGAAGAGAATGCCGGGACGCGCTGTCAGGTGGCGATGACCGTCGGTTGCGTACTGCACGAACCGTACTTCCGCACGCGGCAGCGCGTCGTGTAGGAGAAGCGCCGAGGCCAAGCCATCGCTGCAATCGTCGTGCGCGACAATCGTGCTGACGGCGGCCAAAGCACTTCTGTTCAGCACGCTCAAGTCATAGCGCACTTCGGGGCGCGCCGCACATCGCATTTGCCTCGACCGCGTCGCCATGGTAGCGTTCGACCCCCAGAGAGATTGATAAGTTAGTGATGCGAACAGGGTGGATTCCATAGAGGGTAGCGTCCACTCCGGATAGGAGGCCCGCTTGCGTCTCGTGCACCCGGCTCGACTCGTACAATCGGTCGCGTACCACACTGGTGTTCTATGGGTCACGCCGTTCGTGGGCATGATCGATCGAAGCGATCTCGAGTATCTCCTGTCGTTCGTCATGCGGGATCTGGCGTGGCTCGATGTCATCATCAAAGGCCTCGTCCCCGGCCGGGACGACGTCACTCGAGAAAGGCTGAGCCAGGTTCGTGCATCGCTGGAGGCGATTGCCGGGCTCCACGCCGAGAGCTCGACGAAGCCCATCGCCGAACCAGTTCAGGCAATCCGCGATCCGTGGGACGTTCCGCGCGGGTGGACGGACTACGGCGCGATCCGCCTCGCGCTGCTGGCCAGCCTTCCCCCATCGGCATGGCATTCCGCCCTCGCTGAACTACGCAACATGAAGCCGCTGGTCCTTCCGGGCAGCCAGACGACCTGGGAGAAACGCGTCGACGATCTGCACAAACAGATCTCGGACGTCGAAAAGGCGTTGCGCGGCTCCGACGACAAACTCAAGATCTGGGCGCAAGAAACAGCGGCCAGCATCCCGCATGAGTTGCAGGCGCTCTGGCGCGAGATCGACTTCGGCCGCAACCACTTCCGAAACCGCGTCGCGAAGCAGACGACGATTGCTCGAATCACCTGGTCTCTCGTCCTCGCGGCGACCGCGGCGGTTACCTACTACCTCAGCCGCTGGGCGCCGAGCGACGGAAACTTGGTGGCCCCCTGGTTTGTCGCGTTGTGCGGTCTTCTCGGTGGTTCAGTGAGCGCACTCCGCAGCCTCGGCTTTACCGAACTGCCCGAACGCGGGTCGCTGGAGATCGAAGCCGTCAAGCTGCGCCTGCGTCCCATCGTGGGAGCCATGTCGGCGATCGTCCTCTACATCGTTGCGCGATCGGCTCTCGTCTTTGAAATCGTCGAACGCATCGACCCAAGCACGGGAACGGCGCCCGTGAGGATCCAGGTAGGCATGGGACACGTCGTCTGGGCGTACTACGCGCTCGCTTTCACGGCGGGATTCAGCGAGCGACTCTTCCTGGGCATGCTGCAGGCCGTGGGCGACAAAGTCAGCCGTGCGAGCGAGTCACCCAAGCCAGCGTCAAACTCATCGGCGAATGTAAACTCGCCTCCCGGGCAGTCCACTACCAAGTAGCGACCGTACCCGCGTCGTCGGCAAACGACAGCCTACTTCGCGAGCCACGTGTTCCAGAAGTACATGCGCGGGGCCGTGCGGAAGTCGCCGCGCAGCTCGCGGCGCGCGACGTCCAGCGTGAAGTAGTCGCCGAGCTTCACGCTGCCCACCTCGTCGTAGTAGATGGCCTGCAGGCGATCGACGATCGCCTTGCGCTTCTTCACGTCGCTCTCCTGCCGAAGCTCGCCGAGCAGCCGCTCCTTCTCGTCGTTGCACCACCAGCCGTTGAAGGTGCAGCGCAGCGATACGTGGAGCGCAGGGTCGGCGGCAAAGACGAAGCCGGTCGAGTACATGTCCCAGCCTTCGGGCTTCTCCGTCCGGTGATTGAGCGAGGCCCAGTCCGCCACCTGCAGGTCGACGACGAAGCCCGCTTCCTCGAGCTGCTGCTTGGCCACGAGCGCGTTCTTGTACATGAACTCGTATTCCTGCGTGGTGACCCAGCGCAGCGGCTGACGCGCGTAG
>JBGOTH010000322.1:0-4457 GCA_041476345.1 Methylomirabilia bacterium | reverse complement strand
AGCACCTCGACATGCTGATGGTCTGTCACCATCTCAGCCCGAAGATCCCCGAGGATCTCGCGGTCGCGGAGTCGCGCATCCGCGCCGAGACGATCGCGGCCGAGGACGTGCTGCACGATCTCGGCGCCATCAGCATGATGTCGTCGGACTCGCAGGCGATGGGCCGCGTCGGCGAAGTCATCATCCGGACGTGGCAGACGGCGGACAAGATGAAGCGCCAGCGCGGCGCGCTCCCCGGCGAGAGCCCCGGCGACGACAACCTCCGCGTGAAGCGCTACGTCGCGAAGTACACGATCAATCCGGCGATCGCGCACGGCCTCTCCGCGGAAGTCGGCTCGCTGGAGCGGGGGAAGCTCGCGGACATCGTCGTCTGGAAGCCCGCGTTCTTCGGCGTGAAGCCCGAGCTCGTGTTGAAGGGCGGCCTCATCGCATGGGCGGCGATGGGCGATCCCAACGCGTCGATCCCCACGCCGCAGCCCGTGCTGTACCGGCCCATGTTCGCGGCGCATGGGCGTGCGCTCGGCTCGACGTGCGTCACCTTCGTGTCGAAGGCCGCGCTGGATGCCGGCGTGCCGCACCGGCTCGGGCTCACCCGGCGCCCGGTTGCCGTGAGCCGCTGCCGCACGATCGGCAAGCGCGACATGATCCACAACGCCGCGCTGCCGCGCATCGAGGTGGACTCGGAGACCTACGAAGTCCGTGCCGACGGTGTGGTGCTCACGTGCGAGCCCGCGCGCGTGCTGCCGATGGCGCAGCGCTACTTTCTCTTTTGAGCTCGCTGACCGAGGTCCCCGTGATCACGGACACGCACGTGCACGTGCTCGAGAGCGACCTCGCGCGGCGCGAGCGGGATCGGCTGGTGCTCACGGCGGAAGAACGTCGCTGGGGCCGGCGGCGCGTCAAAACGGAGAAAGGGCGGGAGCTCGCGCTCGCGCTTCCGACGGGCAGCGTGCTGAGCCCCGGACACGTGTTGCACGTCGCGTCCGACTGGTACGTGATCGTGGAAGCGGCCGCCGAGCCCGTGCTCGTGGTGACACCTCGCTCCCACGAGGAGGGCCTGCGCGTCGCATTCGAGGTCGGCAACCGCCACTTCACGATCGCGCTCGACGGCGAGCGCTTGCTGGTGCCCGACGACGTCGCCATGGCGCAGCTGCTGGATCGACTCGGCGTGGCGTGGACGCGCGAGCGCAGCATCTTCGCGCCCCTCGGTATCGGGCATCGTCATGATCCCTGAGACGAGTCACTCGCCGTTGCTCGCGCTGCTCCAACTCGCGGACGGGCTCTTTCCCGCGGGCGGGTTCGCGCACTCGTTCGGGCTCGAGACGTACGCGCAGGCAGGGTCGGTCAAGGATCGCGCCGGCCTCGAAGGCTTCGTGCGTGCCCATCTCGACGGGAGCGCGGGTCCGTGCGACGCCGTCGCGGTCGTGGCGGCGGCCACGCGCGCCGCGGCCGACGACCTTGCCGGCTGCCTCGAGGTCGACGCGCGGATCGACGCGATGCGCGTCGTTCCCGAATTCGCCGTGGCGAGCCGGCAGATGGGACGTCAAGCGCTTCGCGTGACGTCCTCGTGGGAGCGGGACCCGTTGCTCCTGACGTTCGCGGCCCGGGTCGAATCCGGTGCGACGCCCGGTCACTATCCCGTGGCGTTCGGCGCCGCCGCCGGCCGCGCGGGTGTCGGCGGAGAGGCCGCCGCCACCGCGTATCTCTATTCGACGGCCTCGTTGCTCGTGAACGCGGCGTTGCGGCTCTTGCCCATCGGACAACTCGCCGGCCAGCACACGCTCGCCGCCGTCCGGCCGCGCGTGGCGGCGCTCGCCGCTGCCGCCGCCATCGCGGGGCTGGACGACATGTGGAGCTTCAGCCCCGGCCTCGAGCTCGCCGGCCTGCGCCATGCGGAGCTCGACATGCGGCTCTTCCGCTCGTGATCCCCCGGCCGCTCAAGATCGGCATCGGCGGCCCCGTCGGCTCGGGCAAGACCGCGCTCACCGAGGCACTCTGCCTCCGCTTCCGCGACGAGATCGACATGGCCGTCATCACGAACGACATCTACACGAAGGAAGACGCGGAGTTCCTGATCCGTCGCGGCGTGCTGCCGGCGGCGCGTGTGGTCGGCGTGGAGACGGGCGGCTGCCCGCACACGGCGATCCGGGAAGACGCGTCCGTCAATCTCGAGGCTATCCGCGATCTCATGATCCGATTCCCGAACCTCGACCTGCTCCTGGTGGAGAGCGGCGGCGACAACCTCGCGGCGACGTTCAGCCCCGAGCTGGTGGACGCCACGATCTACGTGATCGACGTCGCCGAGGGCGAGAAGATCCCGCGCAAGGGCGGCCCGGGGATCACGCGCTCGGACCTCCTCGTGATCAACAAGATCGACCTGGCCCCGTACGTGGGCGCCGACCTCGCGGTCATGGATCGCGACGCACGGCGCATGCGCGGCGAGCGTCCGTTCGTCTTCACCAACCTGAAGGACGGCGTCGGCGTCGACGTGGTGGTGGAGTGGATCCGCAAGGATCTCCTGCTCGCGTCGGCCGCGACGGCGCGCTGAGCCTCCGCTTCGAACGGCGCGGCGCGGCGACGGTGCTCGCCAGCTGCCGGTTCCGAGTGCCGTTGCAGGTTCTCGTCCCGCTCGCGCTCGACGGCACGTCGTGCGTGGTCTCGATCCTCAACCCGACCGGCTCGGTGCTCGGCGGCGATCGCCTGTGTATCGACGTGCGGGTCGAGGCGGGCGCGCATGCTCTGCTCACCACCCCGTCGGCCACGAAGGTCCATCGGAGCGACGGCCCCGTGGCCGTGCAGGACGTCCGACTCGAGGTGGCGGCGGGTGGGGTGCTCGAATGGATCCCCGATCACACCATTCCGCACCCGGGGTCGGCATACCGGCAGCATCTGCACGCCTACGTCGCTCGGGACGCCACGCTCATCGTGGTCGACGCGTTCGCCGTGGGGCGCGTGGCCCGGGACGAGCGATGGCGTTTCGCGAGCCTCGAGAGTGCGCTGACCGTGACCGACGATCTCGGCTGGCTTCTTCACGACCGCTTCGTCCTCACGGGCGACTGCGGGTGGGCAGGCCTCGGCTTCACCGAAGGCGCCTCATATCTGGCCACGATCGCCGTCGTCACGCCGGCGCCACTCGAGGCGGTGGCGGGTGCCGTCGGCGAGGCGCTGCGCGACCTCGGCTCCGTCCGGGGCGGGGTGGGGCGGCTGCCGCGTCGAGGCGTGCTGGTGCGGTGTCTCGCCGACACGGCGCCGGCGCTCGGCGATGCCGTGCGCGCCGTGTGGGAGGCCGCCCGCGCCGCGGCGTTCGGGGCCTCGCCCGTCGACCTCCGGAAGTATTGAAGTGTTGCCGATCCCCCCATGACGTTTGCGTTACACTTGGGTCCTGACGGTCAATGTTCAATCTGATCCCCCGCGAAGTCCGGTTCTTCGACCTTTTCGATCGGCAGTCCGAGCACATCATCAAGGCCGCCGCCGTCTTGCACGAGATGGTCCACCACTTCGCGGACGCCCGCGCCAAGGCGCACGCGATCAAAGAGATCGAGCACGAGGGCGACCAGATCACTCACGAGATCGTGAGGAAGCTCAACACGACGTTCATCACCCCGCTCGACCGCGAGGACATCCATGCCCTCGCCACCCGCCTCGACGACGTCCTCGATTTCATCGAGGCGGTGGCGGAGCGGCTCGTGGTGTACCGCATCAAGGAGCCGACCTCGGCGAGCCGCGCCATGGCGGAGGTCATCGTGAAGATGACGCACGCCATGGATCGCGCCATCAAGTGTCTGCGCACGATGGACCCCGGCTTCCACGAGCACGCGGTCGAGGTGAATCGCCTCGAGAACACCGCGGACGACCTCCTGCGGGACAGCCTCGCCGCGCTCTTCGAGGAGCAAGGGGACCCCATCGAAGTGATCAAGTGGAAGGAGATCTACGAGACGATGGAGACGGTCACCGACCGCTGCGAGGACGTGGCGAACGTGATCGAGTCGATCATCCTCAAGATGGCCTGAGCCCGCCGCCCGCTCTCGTGCTGACCGTCGTCGTCTTCATCGTCCTCGTCGCGCTGCTCTTCGATTTCATCAACGGCTTTCACGACGCCGCCAACTCCATCGCCACCGTGGTGTCCACGCGTGTCCTCACCCCGCTCCAGGCGGTCGCGTGGGCCGCCTTTTTCAACTTCGTGGCGGCCTTCGGCTTCGGCGTCGGCGTGGCCACGACGGTCGGCAGAGGGGTCGTCCGCCCCTCCGTCGTCGATCAATGGGTCATCCTGGCGGGCCTGACCGGTGCCATCGTGTGGGGCCTCGTCACCTGGTACGGGGGGTTGCCCACCAGCTCGTCGCATGCGCTCATCGGCGGGTTCGCGGGCGCCGCGGTCGCGAAAGCGGGCTTCGGCGCGCTGGTGATGATGGGTCTGGTCAAGATCGGCATCTTCATGGTGCTGGCGCCGCTGCTCGGTT
>JBGOTH010000321.1:0-4464 GCA_041476345.1 Methylomirabilia bacterium | reverse complement strand
GCGCGGCTCGGCGCCTGGAGCTTCTCGCCCAGATGGACGGCGCCCAGCGCGTCGTCGGGATGCGTCACGATCCATGGTCCGATGACGACGATCACCAGAAATACCGCCACGAGGAGCAGACCCGCGACCGACGAGGCGCTACGCATGAAGAGCTTCACGAGGTCGCCGTGTAGCCGATTCGCGGATCGAGCCAGCGGTAGGCGAGGTCCACGAGGAAGTTCGCGACCATGAAGTTGAATCCGAGCAGCACTGTGACGCCCATGATCGGCTGGAAGTCCGAGGCGATCGCCGACTGCACCGCGTAGAGCCCGATGCCCGGCCAATCGAACACCGTCTCGACGAGCACGGTGCCACCGAGCATCCAGCCGTAGCGGAGCCCGATCATCCCGAGCGTCGGCACCATCGCGTTGCGCAGCGCGTACTTCGCCACGATGCGCAAGCTCGAGTGGCCCTGCGCCCGCGCATTCACGATGTAGTCCTGCTTGAGCGTCTCGATCATCTCGGCGCGGTTGACGCGCATGATCGACGCGAGCGCCGGAAAGCACAGCGTGACCACGGGCAGCACCGCGTGGAGGAGCGCGTCGCCAAGCGTTTGCCACTGCCCGCGCAGCGCCGCGTCGACGAAGAGCAGGTGCGTGATTGCCAACGGCGGCGCCGTCGTGAGACGCAGCCGGCCGCCAAGAGGGAGAAGCCCGAGGTCGAGCGCGATCAGGAGCTGCAGCATGAGACCGAGACAGAACGCGGGGATGGCAACGCCGGAGACGGAGAGGACACGCGAGAGGTGATCGACCCACGTATCGCGGTACACCGCCGACAACATCCCGAGCGAGACGCCCAACACGATCGCGAGCGCCATCGCGAGTGTCACCAGCTCGAAGCTGTTCGGGAAATAGCGAGCGAGGTCGTCCGCTACATCCTGCCGCGTACGCAGCGAGCGCCCGAAGTCGCCGGTGACCATCCGCGTGACGTAGCGGACGAATTGTACGTAGACGGGCTGGTCGAGCCCGTACTGCCGGCGCAGCGTCTCCACCATATCCGCCGTCGCGTCCGGCCCGGCGGCGACGCGCGCGGGGTCGCCGGGCGCCACGTGCGCGATGACAAAGGTGAGCGTGAGGAGGCCGGCCAGCATCAGGCCGAGGAAGGCGAGGCGACGGACGACGTACGCCGTCATCCTGTCCTCCGACTATGCCAAGCAGTGCACGTGCGATTTACGCGGAGGGCAGGCGTGCGGTCACTGAATAACCTCATCCGCGCGCTGCAGCACCGACGGCGGAATCGTCAGGCCAAGCGCCTTCGCGATCTTGAGGTTGATGACCAGCTCGAACTTCGTCGGCTGCTCGACGGGCAGGTCGCCGGACTTGGCTCCTTTCAAAATCCTGTCCACGTAGGTCGCGGCGCGCCGATGCAAATCGGCAAGGTTCGCTCCATAGGCCATAAGGCCCCCGGCATCGACAAACTCCCTCCATGGGTACATTGCCGGCAGCCGGTTCTTGGCCGCCAGGTCCACGAGCCGTCGTCGCTCGCTGGTGAACATGCCGCTGCCCAACACAGTCAGAGCACCCGCGTGCGCCCCGGTCATGTCCGAGAAGGCCCTGTCGAAATCGGCGAGACCTCGCGCCTCAACGAATTGAAGCCGCACCCCCAGCGCCCGCCCCGAAACTTCTGCTCCCTTTAGCATGTCCTTGTCCATGCGTTCGCCATGGGCACCTGGCTGCCAGAGGACCGCGACCCGACTGACCCCCGGAACGGCCTGCTTGAGCTGTTCCATACACTTGCCGACGAGCTCCGGAGCGAGGAGGGACAACCCCGTGACATTGCCGCCCGGCCGCGCAAGGCTGGTGACGAGCCCGCTCTGAACCGGATCGGAAGCAGCAGCGAAGACAATGGGGAGGGTCCTGGTCGCTTGCTTGGCGGCCAGGGCGGTGGGTGTGCCGCCTGCGGTCACGATGACATCAACCTTGAGCGCAACCAGCTCGGCCGCGAGAGCAGGGAGCCGCTCGATCTTCCCTTCGGCATCTCGGGATTCGATCACGACGTTGCGGCCCTCGACGTAACCGAGGTCACGCAGTCCTTGACGGAAGGCCTCTCGCAGGTGGGGGCGAGCGGCCAGGTTGGCCACCAGGAAGCCTATTCGAGGGACCTTGGGCGTCTGCTGGGCGTCGGCGAACGGTGCGGTGAGCAGGGCGCCAGCCACAGCGCCGATGAATGCCCGGCGTGTGGTCACGGCGTGACTACTTCGCGGCGATCGAGAGCGGGTAGAGGTCGACCTCGCCCGTGAAGCGCACCGGGCAGAAGGCGAAGCCCTTCACGTGATCGCGCATGCCCCAGCGGCGGTTCATCAGCATGCCGAAGATCTCGGGCGCGTCGTCCGCGATCTTCTTTTGGATCTCGGCGTACATCGGCGCGCGATCCGCCCACTTCGCCGTCGTGCGCGCCTTGTCGATGAGCGCCCACACGCCGTCGTTCGCGTAGAACGACGAGCCGTAGTACTTGCCCCAGGAACCCTTGTGGTACTGGTACGCGACGGCGTCGGGGTCCGTGGAGACCGGGGTGGCGAACACGGCGAGGAAGTCCGGCGACGTCTCCACCTTGGATCCGCGTCCGACCATGTTCGGCCACGTCGTCGGCACCATCTTCACCTTGAGCCCGAGCTTGCCGAGGTTGTCGATGAGCACGAGACCCATCTTCCGCTCTTCCTCGAGCCCGTCGACGTACACGTATTCCAGCTCGGTGCCCGCCGGCGTGCCGGACTTCGCGAGATACTCCTTCGCCTTCGCGAGGTCCTGGCGATAGAAGCCCGGCACCGCGACGGAGCCGCGCGTGGCCTTCGGGAACGGGCTGTCCTGGAGCACGGCGTGGCCGTTGTAGATCTTCACGAACGCGTCGTAGTCGAACGCGTACGACACGGCCTTGCGGAAGTTCACGTCCTTCGTTGCGCCGCGCTGCGTGTTCATCTTCAAGCCGAACGTCGTCATGCCGGCGTTCTCCGGCACCACGATGCCCGGCATCTTGCCGACCTGATCGTAGTCGTCCGCGGTGAGGCCTTCGACGATGTCGGCTTCCCCGCGGATGAGCGCGGCCCGCTGGGCGGCCGCTTCACGCACGAGCTTGTAGATGACGCCGCCCACGTGGTCCTTCGACGGCCAGCCCTTCCAGTAGCTCTCCACCGCTTCGATCTCGTAGAGCGTGCCCGGCTCCCACCGCTTGATCTTGAAGGGGCCGCTGCCCGCCGCGTTCGACGTGAGCCACTTCTGACCCATGTCGCCGCTCTGCTCGTTGGCCATCACCTGCTTCGGGTTCATCACGTACCACCACGGCAGCAGGGAGACGAACGGGCCGTACGGCTGCTGTAGCGTGAACTGGATGGTGGTCGGATTGACCACCTTGATGCCGTCTTCCTTGAGGAAGTCGGCGAGCATCCACGACGGACCCTGGCCGAGCTTCAGCGTGCGGGCGAAGGACCACCGCACCGCCTCCGCGGTCACGGGGTCGCCGTTGTGGAACTTCGCGTTCTTCGTGAGGTGGAACGTGTACGTGCGCCCGTCCGCGGACACGTCCCACTTCTCCGCGAGCCACGGCACGATCTCGGCGTTCGGTCCCACGTACTTCACGAGGGCGTCGTAGAGGGACTGCTGCATCATCCGGATCGACCAGTCGTACTTGATGCTCGGGTCGATCGTCGGGACTTCCTGGCGCCCCGCGAAGACGAGGATCTTCTTGTCACCGACGCGCTCGAACCCCCCTGTGGAGCCGGCGCAAACGAGCAGTACCACGATCCCTACGAAGACACGGATCATGCGGTCCCTCCAGGAATCAGGCGACAAGCTGCGCCACGGCGGACGCCACCAGGCGCCGCGCGAGGAGCACCGGCTTGCCGGCCGTCTGGGCCACGCGGCGGCGCATCGCCTCCGTGTAGCCCATGCAATGCATGACGATGAGGTCGGTCTTCGCGAGATCCCGCGCGGCGTCCTCGACGCGAAGATCGGAATACGGCGAGGCGTGCGCCAGGACGATGGAATTCCCACCCACGTGCGTCGTGTGGAATTCGTCCATCTGCCGCGCGAGCGGCAGCATCACGCCGACGGTGCGGCCGTCGCTGGCCACCGCGTCCACGCCGGCATCGACGACGCGCTGCGCCTCCACCATCAAGGTGCGCGAGCGCACGCCCTCGAACCGGCCGGTGCAGAGCAGCACGATGAGATCGAAGCCGTCACCGTCAAGCCGTTCCATCAGCTTGGCGAGGCGGTTGCGCGTCCACGCCTTTCCGATCGTCACCTCGCGGCCGTCGCGCAGGCGGCTCACGAGCGCGTGGTCATCGGCGGCCGGCGCCAACCGGCCGATCTCCTCGTGAGACAGGTCGTCGAGGAGACCGAACTCGACCGCGATGAGATCGCCCATCCACTCGCGCATCTCGGGCAGCAGGTCGCTGCGCGGCGACTGGCCGATCGTGACGAACGCGACGCG
>JBGOTH010000320.1:0-4481 GCA_041476345.1 Methylomirabilia bacterium | reverse complement strand
GTGATGCGCAAGGGCATCGATTGGACGTGGGAATCGTTCCCGCAGTGGATGGACGCGCTCGGGCGCGGGCATCTCGGCATCAACGTGGCGCCGCTCGTGCCGCTGACGCCGCTGCGCCACCACGTGCTCGGTGAAGCGTCGTTCGATCGCGCCGCCACCGCCGACGAGACGGCGGCGATGGCGCGCCTCTTCGACGAGGCGCTCGGCGCCGGCGCGTTCGGCTTCTCGACCACGATCCTGCCGAACCACGTCGGGGACCAGGGCCGTCCGCTCGCGTGCCGCCGCGCGGATGCCAACGAGCTGCGCGCGCTCGCCAACGTGCTGCGCCGGCACGGGCGCGGCGCCATCGAGATCGCGCTCACCGCGCTGTCCGATCGCGTGAGCGACGACGAGCTCGCCACGCTGACGCTGCTCGTCGAAGAGAGCTGTCGTCCCGTCACGTTCCTCGCCGTGTTCGCGCGGCCCGGCAAAGCGCCGGGCGCGCACGAAGCGGGGCTCGAGCGCGTGTTGCCGCTGCTTGGTCGCGATCGCGCCGTGCCCCAGGTGTCTTGTCGCCCCCTGCGCGTGCAATTCACGCTGAAGAACCCGTTCATCTTCGCGGGCATGACGCCGTGGTCGCAATCGTTCAACCGCACGGTGGCGGAGCAGATGGCGCTCTATCAGAGCGAGGCGTTCCGCGCGGAGTGGAAGGCGGAGCTGGAGCGCCGGCGGGCGAGGGGATTGTGGCCGCGCATCACGATCCGCGATGCGACGGCGCCCGCCGTGCTCGCGCTGGCGGGACGATCGATCGCCGACATCGCGGCCGCGCGCGGGATCGAGCCGCACGAGGCGTTCCTCGAGATTGCGCTGGAGGACGGGCTCGAGACGCTGTTCGACTTTCCCGTCTTTAACCAGGACCCGGAGGCGGTGCGTCCGCTCGTCATCGACCCGCGCTTCCTCATCGGGCTCTCCGACGGCGGCGCGCACGTCGATCAGCTCTGCGACGCGGGCTACGCGACGTATCTGCTCGGCAAATGGGTGCGCCAGTGGGAGGCGCTCACGCTCGAGCGGGCGGTGCACCGGCTGACCGGGGAGGTCGCGGACTTCTTCGGCATCCCGGATCGCGGGCGCATCGCGGTCGGCGCCGCCGCGGATCTCGTCGTGTTCGATCCGGCCACGGTCGACGACGTGCCGCCGGAGTACGTGCACGACCTGCCGAACGGCGCCAAGCGCCTCATCGCGCGGGCTCGGGGAATCGACGCGACGGTGGTGGCGGGTCAGCTCGTCTACCAGGACGGAACACCGACAGGCGCGCGGCCCGGCACCGTGCTGCGCGGAGGACGCCAGTGAAGCCGATCATCTCCGCCGATTCGCACATCACCGAGCCGCCGGGCACCTATATCGACCGGATCGACAAGCGCTTCCGCGACCGTGCGCCGCACGTCGTGAACGATCCGAAGCGTGGCGACATCTTCGTGATCGACGGCCTCGACAAGCCGATTCCGATGGGTCTCGTCGCCGCCGCGGGCAAGCGCGCCGAAGACCTGACGATCTTCGGCGCGAAGTTCGAGGAGCTGCACCGCGGCGGGTGGGATCCCGACGCGCGCCTCGCCGACCAGGACCGCGACGGCGTCGCCGCCGAGATCCTCTACCCGACCGTCGGTATGATGCTGTGCAACCATCCGGACTTCGACTTCAAGCACGCGTGCTTCGCCGCGTACAACGACTGGATCGCGGAGTACGCCGGCGCGCATCCCGATCGTCTGCTCGGCATCGGGCAGACCGCGATGCGCTCGGTCGAGGACGGCATTCGCGATCTCGAGCGCATCAAGGATCTCGGCCTGCGTGGCGTGATGATGCCCGGCAACCCCGCGCTCGCCGACTACGACGATCCGGTGTACGACGCGTTCTTCGAGGCGGCGGTCGATCTGAAGCTGCCGCTGTCGTTCCACATCCTCACGAGCGGCAGCGACACGTTCAAGGTGCGCGGGCCGAAGCTCAACGCGTTCATGTCGATCATCCGCGGTTGCCAGGACATCATCGGCATGTTCATCTTCGGCGGCGTTTTCGAGCGTCATCCGAAGCTGAAGCTCGTGTGCGTCGAGGCGGACGCCGGGTGGGCGCCGCACTTCATGTACCGGATGGACCACGCGTACGACCGGCACCGCTACTGGTTGACCGGCAGCCGGATCACGCGGATGCCGAGCGAGTACTTCCGCGAGCACGTCTACATGACGTTTCAGGACGACTGGACGGCCTTCCAGGTGAAGGACCTGTGCAACGTCCGGCGCCTCATGTGGGCGAACGACTTTCCGCACAGCGACTCGACGTGGCCGAACTCGCAAGCGCTGCTGGCCAAGCACGCCGCGCACCTCACGGACGAAGAACGCAACCTGATCCTTCACGACAACGTCGCCGAGCTGTACGGCCTGGAGAAGCCATGAAAATTTCGATGTTCCACCTCATGCCGCACCGTGAGCTGCCCGATGACTTCGAGAAGCGGTACCCCTCGGTGTGGGTCACGCCGCCGTGGCACGAGCTCGCGGACCCGAGCCGCGTCGGCCAGTACTACAACTGGACGCTCGACGAGCTGCTCTACGCCGCGCGCGCGGGCTTCGACGGCGTGTGCACCAACGAGCACCACCAGAACGCGTACGGCTTCATGCCGAGCCCGAACATCATGGGCGCCGTGCTCGCGAAGGCGACGAATGGCTCGAACGTGGCGATCGTGCAGATGGGCGCCACGCTGCCCACGTCGAATCCGCCGATCCGCGTGGCCGAAGAATACGGGATGCTCGACTGCATCAGCGGCGGCCGCCTCGTGGCCGGCCTCCCGCTCGGTAGCCCGATGGACGTCAACTACTGCTACGGCATCACGCCGATGGAGCATCGCGAGCGGTATCGCGAAGCGTTCGCGCTCGTGCTGAAGGCGTGGCAGTCGAAAGAGATCTTCGCGTGGAACGGCCGCTACTATCAGCTCGCCAACGTGAACCTGTGGCCGCGGCCGATCCAGCAGCCGCATCCTCCCGTGTGGGTACCGGGCTCGGGCAGCATCAGCACGTTCGACTTCGCCGTCGACAACGACGTCTGCTACTGCTTCCTGAGCTACTCGGGCGCGAAGGCCGCGAAATCGATGATGGACCGGTACTGGCAGGTCGTAGCGAACAAGGGGCGCGAAACCAATCCGTACCGGTCAGGGTTCCTGCAGCTCGTGGTGGTGGGCGAGACGGATGCCGACGCGGAGAAGAAGTTCGCGCGGCACGTCGAGTACTTCTATCACAAGTGCATGCACTGGCCGGCGCCGTACGCGGCGCCGCCCGGCAACCAGGACTATCGCAGCCTCGAGGTGGCCGCGATCAATCCCGTGCGACGGATGGAAGACCCGAAGACGCTGCGCTATCGCGACTTCGTCGAGAAGGGCTACGTCATCGCGGGCAGTCCGGCCACCGTGCGCGACCGGCTCAAGGAAGAAGTGATCAAGAGCCTGCGCGTCGGCAACCTCATGGTGCTGCTGCAGATCGGCTCGATGCCGCACGAGCTCACGCTCGAGAACATCGATCGCTTCGCGAAGAAGGTCTTGCCGGAGCTGCGCGGCCACTGGGACGACGAGGGCTACGTGAACCACTGGTGGCCGGAAAAACTGCGCGCCAGAGCAGCGGTGCCGGCGGCGGTGGCGGCGGGCGGCGCATGAGCGACGCCAAGACCGTGTCCGTCTGGCAGGACCGCGTGCACCTGCGCGTGCATTCCAAGGGCAGCGGCCCCGCGCTCGTGTACTTCCACGGGCCGTGGGGTCTCGCGTGGGATCCGTTCCTCGACGCGCTCGCGCAGAACTTCACCGTGCACGCACCGGAGCATCCGGGCACCACGCCGGGCGCGCCGAATGAGATCTACCAGCTCGACGGGCTGTGGGACCTCGTCCTCTGCTACGACGAGCTGCTCGACACGCTCGGGATCGATCAGGCGGTGCTCGTCGGGCACTCGTTCGGCGGCATGGTCGCGTGCGAAGTGGCGGCGACGTCGCCCCGCCGGGCGCGCCAGCTCGTGCTGATCGATCCGATCGGTTTCTGGCGCGACGCGGAGCCGTCCGTGAACTGGATGGAGCTGGAGGCGCCGGAGATGCGCCGGCGCATCTTCCGCGATCCGAAGAGCGCCGCTGCGGCGCGGCTCTTCGGCGATGGCGGCGACGAAAAAGCCGAGGCCGCCGCGCGCGTGCGCATCACGTGGGCCATGGGCTGCACCGGGAAATTCATCTGGCCGATTCCGGACAAAGGCCTGAAGAAGCGCATCCACCGCGTGAAGGCGCCCACGCTGCTGGTGTGGGGCAAGGACGATTCGCTCGTGCCGCCAGTGTACGCCGACGAGTTCACGAAGCGTGTGCCGGGCGCGCGGCTTCAGATGGTGGACGGCGCCGCGCACGCGCCGCATCTCGAGCAGCCGGACGTCGTGGCGCGCATGATCCGAGAGTTCGCCGTCGCGCGGCCGGCGTTCTAGGCGAACAGCTC
>JBGOTH010000319.1:0-4494 GCA_041476345.1 Methylomirabilia bacterium | reverse complement strand
GGTACATGGCGAGCGAGGGGTTCTAATTCAGGGGCGTCCGAATCGTCCGAAGAAATCGCGCCGGTGTGATGATCTGAAAATTGCCGTAGCCGCCGATGTCCAGGAGATCGCGGTCGCCCGTCACGAGGAAACGGGCTTCGCCCTGGATCGCCGCCGCGAGGAACTTGTCGTCATCGGGGTCCCGACTGGCTTTCACTGCGATGCGCCCGGTGACGATGAAGCTGCTGGCGGCCAGTGCCTCGAGCAGTTCTGCGATCTCCCCTTCGGTCATCCAGCGGGATCGTCGAAGCCTTTCATAGAGCAGGACGCGGCTGATCTCCTCGATGATGGCGGGCGAGAGCACCAGGTCAAACGCCCCTCGGCGCCAAGCGCGGAGGATCTGATCTTCGTTCCCGCCGTGAATAAGTGTGGCCGAAATGATGACGTTCGTGTCGAGAACGACTCTCATGCCATGGCACGACGTCTCCCTCGCCGCGCGGCATCGATCGCCTCTCGGATGATCTTGCGAATCGCTTTTGGTGGTGTGCGTCGCGTGCGGGCCTGGACCCTGTCCACCACAGCGATGGCCTGCTCCCGTGTCGCTGTCTGGCGGACCGCCTTGCTCTTGACGTAGAGGCGCAGCGCGTCGCGAAGGAGGTCGGATTTTGAGCGGTGTTCATCACGCGCGATGCGTTCGGCACGTTTGAGCACTGACGGTGGAACGGAGATGGCGCTCACTCTTCTCGTTCCCATGAAATCCTTCCCGCACGAGGCATTGTAGTGATTGACGACCGCGGCGCTCGTTAACGCTCGTTGGACCGCAGCACGCGGCCCGGCAACGCTCCCGTGGGCTTGCCGTGGTCGATGACGACCTTGCCCGCGACGATCACGTGGTCGACGCCGTTGGCGCCCTGCACGCGGCGCGGAGAGCCGTTCGGCCCGTCGTGCGTGATCTCGTCCTCCCGGACGCCGATCGTCGCGGGGTCGAACACCATCAGGTCGGCGACCAGACCTTCGCGCACCGTGCCACGATCGCGCAGGCCCATGATGCTCGCGGGATGAGACGTGAATCGGCGCACCGCGTCTTCCAGCGTCATGAGCTGGCGTTCGCGGACCCACTCGCCCAGCACGTGGCTCGACTCGCCCGCGGTGCACGGGTTCGTGTTGAGATGCGCGCCGGCATCCGTCTGTGACGGAAGCGCGAGGCCGGTCTTCACGTACTCCGCGAGCGCGACGTCAGCTTCCGGCGCCCGCGTCTGCAGCTTGAACTCGGTGTCCATCTGCTCTTCCAGCGCGAGATCGAGCATCACATCCGCCACGTGCTTCTTCATTGCTTCCGCCAGCTCGGTCAGCTTCCTACCCTGCATCGCGCGATTCTTTTCGAGCGCGACCTTGCTCACGACCAGGGACGCCCACGGGACGAATCGGCCGAGCACGCCCGGGCGACGGCGCTGGCGCTGCATCGCGGCCTCGCGCAGCTCCGCGCGCTTCTCCGGGCTCGCGAAGGCGGCGATGCGCTTGTCCAACGGCAGCGCCATCACCACGTCCCACACGTCCAGGTTGGAGAAGAACGTCGTCTTCTTCAACGTGAACTTCGGATTGAACGGGATCGCGCGCAGCAGGTTGTAGAGCTGCGCGCCGTCGCGCGTGGCGCTCTCGACGAAGCCGCGGGCGCCCGCGTCGAAGCCCAGGAAGAACACCGGCCGCCCGCTCTTCAACGAGACGTCACGCAGGTGGGCACGGTCTTCCTCGGTCGGGTTCGTGGCACCGGGCGGCAGAATTTCGATGATGCCGCACTTGAACTCGGCCATGGTGCGGCCGAGCGCCACGCGCTCGTCGTCTGCGGCGAGGCGCGACGGCACCGGCTGGCCGCGGGTGCCCGCGTGCGTCGGCGAGTTGGTCGTGCTCCAGCCCCACGCGCCCGCATCCATCGACGCGCGCAGGAGCTGTTGCATGTGCGCGATTTCGTCGGCGGTGGCGGCGCGATCCCACGCGGCGGCGTCCATGGCGGACAGGCGCAGGGGATTGTGGCCGACGAGCAGCATCATGTTGACGCCGAGCCCGATGTCGATCGCCGTCAGGAACTCGTCGAAGCTCTCCCACGTCCATTTCAGCACGCTGGCGAGCGACCGCACGGGCAGGTCTTCCACGCAGCAGAACGTCGCGAGCATCTCGTCGCGATGCTCCGGACGCAGCGGCGCCAGGGTGAGGCCGCAGTTGCCGCTGAGGACGGTCGTCACGCCGTGCCAGACGGACGACGTGCAGAGCCGGTCCCAGAAGGGCTGCGCGTCGTAGTGCGTGTGGAGGTCGATCACGCCGGGCGCCACGACGCGGCCGTCCGCATCGATCGTGGTCTCGGCGGCGGCGTTGATCTTGCCGATCTCCGCGATCTTCCCGTCCGTCACAGCGACGTCGGCGCGATAGCGCGGGGAGCCGGTTCCGTCGACGACGAGGCCGTTCTTGATGAGCAGGTCGTAGGGCATCTATGTCTCTCCTATCGCGTCTGCGCCTGAACGAATTGACCGATCCGGTCGATCGCCGCTTGTCCCTCGTCGAGCATGGGGAAGAACCACTGCCACACGTGGATCATCTCGTCTCGAACGTCCAGCGAAGTGTCGACGCCCGCCGCCTTCGCGCGCGCGGCGAGCTGTACGGCGTCGTCGAGCAGCACCTCGGCGTCACCGACGTGGATGAGTAGCGGCGGCAACCCGTGCAGGTCCGCGAAGAGCGGCGACGCTAGCGGCGTCCTCGCGTCCTTCCCGGCAAGATAGGCCAGCGCCATCCGATCGATGCCATCGCGCTTGACGATCGGATCGACGTTCGCCCGGCTCGCGTAGCTCGCGCCGCTGCCGGTGAGATCGACCCATGGCGAAAGGCAGACGCCGGCCGCGGGCAGCGGCACGCCGGCGTCACGCAGCGCGATCAGCGCCGCCACCGCGAGGCCGCCGCCCGCCGAGTCACCCGCGATCACGATCCGCCCCGGCGCGATCTTTTGCGCGATCAGCCAGCGATACGCGGCTGTCGCGTCTTCGACGGCGGCGGGGAACGGATGCTCCGGCGCCAGGCGATAGTCCGGCAGGAGCACGCGAGTCTTGCCGGCGGCGCCGATGGCCGCGGCGAGGTGACGATGCGAGCGCGGTGAGCCGATGACGTACCCGCCGCCGTGCAGATAGAGGACGGCGGCGTCGATACGCGCGCTCGGCGGCGTGAGCCACTCCGCGGGACCCGGTGTCACGACGTGCTCGATTTTCACGTCCGCCGGCGTCGGGAATGCCTTCTCCGCGCGCTCGTACTGCGCGCGGCGCTCGGCCACGCTCAGCGTGTCGGAGGGCGGAAGCTTGGCCAGATGCGCGCGTACGCCGCCGATCCCACGGTTGTCCACGACAGTACCTCCGCTCGGCATGATAACGCGTCAGTAGAGGTGGCAGGCGACGAGTCGTTCGTCGACGGTCCGCAGCGCGGGCGTCTCGGTCGCGCAGTGCGGCATCGCGACCGGACAGCGCGGATGGAAGCGACAGCCGCCGGGCGGCGCCAGCGGGCTCGGCACTTCGCCCGCGAGCGTCACCGGTTCGCGCGGTCCGTCGAGATCGATCGGCAGCGCCGCCGCGAACAGCGCCTTCGTGTACGGGTGTCTGGGCTCGAGCGCGACGCGCTGCGCGTCCCCCCATTCGACGACCGTCCCGAGGTACATGACGACGATCGAATGGCTCATGTGCGCGACAGCGGCGAGGTCGTGCGCGATGAACAGGTACGAGACGCCGAGGCGCTTCTGGAGATCGGTCAGCAAGTTGAGGATCTGCGCGCGGATCGACACGTCCAGCGCCGACACCGGCTCGTCCAGCACGACGAGCTTCGGCGACAGCGCGAGCGCGCGCGCGATCGCGATGCGCTGGCGCTGGCCTCCTGAGAACTCGTGCGGGTAGAGCTCGGCCGCGCGCGCGGGCAGGCCGACGAGGTCCAGTAGCTCCGCTACGCGGCGACGGCGCGCGGCGGCGCCGAGGTCCGCGTTGATCACGAGCGGCTCGGCGACGATCGTGGCCACGCGCATGCGCGGATCGAGCGACGCGTACGGATCCTGGAACACGGCCTGGATGGAGCGGCGATAGTGGCGCCGGGCTTCGCCGTCGATCGTCAGCACGTCGCGCCCTTCGAAGCGAATCTCACCGGCCGTCGGCCGCTCGAGCCCGAGGATCAGCTTTGACGTCGTCGTCTTGCCGCACCCCGACTCGCCGACCAACCCGAGCGTCGTTCCCGCGTCGAGGCGAAAGGAGATCGAGTCGACGGCGCGCACGAGGGCGGTAGACCAGCCGAGCCCGCGCCGCACGACGAAGTGCTTGGTGAGGTTCGCGACCTCGAGGAGCGGCGCGTCAGGCGACATGGAGCCAGCAGCGCGTCGCGTGTGTGTCGGCGACTCGGCTCTCGGGCGGCGCCTCGGCACGGCACCGGTCCATCACGTGCGCGCAGCGCGGGGCGAACGCGCAGCCCGCGCCGAGCGTGACGGGATCGGGCGGCTGT
>JBGOTH010000318.1:0-4495 GCA_041476345.1 Methylomirabilia bacterium | reverse complement strand
TTCCGGACGGGGTCTACACGTTCGAGGACTTCATGGACGACTGGGGGCCCGGCACCGAGCCGCTGCGCGTGGCCGTCACGGTGACGGTGGACGGCGACACGATGGACATCGACTACGCCGGCTCGGGCCCGCAGACGGCGTCCGGCATGAACTCGTACATCAATTACACGCGCTCGTACTCCTACGCGGCGGTGAAGTGCCTGACGGATCCGTTCGGCCCGATGAACGAGGGCGCGCTGCGGCCGATCACGGTGTCGGCCCCCGAAGGCTCGTTCCTGAATCCGCGCCCGCCCGCGGGCGGGGGCCCGCGCGCGATCATCTGCTACCGCACGTTCGAGGCGGTGATCGGCGCGCTCGCGCCCGCGGTGCCGCACCGCGTGAGCGCCGCCGCGTCGCACATGGCGAACCCGACGTTCGGCGGCTGGGACCGCGCGAAGAAGCGCCGCTTCGTCGCCTACGAGCTGGTGCTGTCGGGGACGGGCGCGCGGGCGACGAAGGACGGCTGCGAGGCGATGGCGTGGGCGTTCAACGCGTCGAACATTCCGGTGGAAGCGCAGGAAGCGAACCAGCCGATCGTCGTCGAGCGCTTCGAGCTGATTCGGGACTCCGCCGGGCCCGGAAAGTTTCGCGGTGGCTCGGGCATCCGGCGCGACATGCGTTTTCTCGCCGACGAGGGCCAGCTGACCAATCTGTCCGACCGCCAGCGCGTCGCGCCGTACGGGCTCTTCGGCGGCCGGCCGGGGGCGCTGGGCCGCACGCTCATCAACCCCGGTCAGGCGGCGCAAGTCGTGCACGGGAAGGCGTCACGCGAGTTCGACTACGGCGACGTCATCTCGTTCCAGCAGTCCGGCGCCGGCGGTTACGGCGATCCGCTCGAGCGCGACCCCGCGCGCGTGCTCGAGGACGTGCGGGACGACTACGTGTCGATGGAGGCCGCACGCGCGCAGTACGGCGTGGTGATCGTGAATGACGCCGTCGACGAAGCAGCAACCGAACAGCAGCGCGCGACGATGCGAAACACCGGAGCGGGCGGGCGAAGCCCGGGAGCCCGCGACTCCAAAGACGCCCGCGAGTCCAATGATCCGCTTTAGCGCCGAGCAGGAGGAGTTTCGCAAAGCCGTCGCGCGGTTCGTCGACGCCGAAGTCGTGCCCGTGGCCGACGCGATCGACGAGCGTGGAGAATTCCCGCGCGCGCTCTTCGCGCGGCTCGGCGCGCTCGGCTACCTCGGCCTCCGCTACCCCGCAGCGTACGGTGGCGCCGACGCCGACACCGTGACCTATTGCCTGTTCGCCGAAGAGCTGGCGCGCGGCTCGCTGTCGCTCGCGGCGGCGGCGGCGATGCAGTCGCTCATGGGCACGTACTTCATCTACAAGTACGGGTCCGAGGATCTGCGCCGGCGCTACCTGATCCCAGCGCTGCGCGGGGAGAAGGTGGCGACGTTCGCGCTCACCGAGCCGAACGCCGGCTCGGACGTGGCCGCCATCACCACGCGCGCGGAGAAGCGCGGCGACCGCTGGGTGCTGTCCGGCACGAAGACGTGGGTGACGAACGCGCCTGTGGCCGATGTGCTCACCGTCGCCGCCAAGACGTCGGCCGAGCGCGGGATGAAGAGCATCGCGCTGTTCCTCCTCGACCGCGCGAGCATGCGCGGGATCAGCCTCGGCAAGAAGATCGAAAAGATGTCGGTGCGCGGCTCGGAGACCGGCGAGATCGTGCTCGACGGGGTCGAGGTGCCCGCCGACCACGTCCTCGGCGGCGAGACGGGCGGCGTCGAAAAGATCGGTACGATCCTGTCGGAGATCCGCGTGATGACGGCGGCGCTCTCGGTGGGCATCGCGCGCGCCGCCTACGACGCGGCGCTCGCGTACGCGCGTGAGCGTCGGGCCTTCGGCAAGCCGATCGTCGAGCACCAGGCGATCACCTTCAAGCTCGCCGACATGCTGACGTCGCTGCACGTCGCGACGGTGATGACGTACCAGGCGGCGGCATCGCTCGACGCGGGGCGGCCCGTCGCGCGCGAAGCGGCGATGACCAAGCTCTTCGCGTCCGAGATGGCGGTGCGCGTGACCGACGAGGCGGCGCGCATCTTCGCGTCGTACGGGCTCGCGAGCGAGTATCCGGTGCAGCGCTACTTCCGCGACGCGCGCTTCCTCCTGCCGGGCGGCGGCACGTCCGAGATCCTGCGCGTCGTCATCGGCCGCGACCTGGACTGGGACCGCGGTCAAGTGTTTGGAGGACGAGTCCAATGAACAAGGTCGCGCTGGTCGGGGCGGGCGTGTCGAAGTTCGGCGTGCGGAAGGCGAGCTATCGCGACCTGATCTGGGAAGCCGGGAAAGCGTGCTTCGACTCCGTGCCGGGTCTCACGCCTCGGGACGTCGACGGGTTGGTCGTGGGCTCCGTCATGCCGGAGCGCACGGCGTTTCAGTCGCACATCTCGTCGATGGCGGCGGAGGCGCTCGGAATCAAGCCGAGCGCGCTCAGCGCCCGCACCGAGCACATGTGCGCCTCGGGGACGGTCGCCATCCGCTACGCCTACGCGTTCATCGCCGCCGGCCTCGCCGACCTCGTGATGGTGCTCGGCGTCGAGAAGCTCAACCAGCCCACCGCGGACGAAGCGATCCTCAACATGGGCGCCGGCGTCGACCGCGAGTGGGAGGCGGCCTTCGGCCTCACGGCGCCGCCGTGCTTCGCGCTCGCCGCGCAGCGGCACATGGCGCAGTACGGGACGACCGAAGAGCAGCTCGCCCTCGTCGGCGTGAAGAACCACAACCACGCGGCGAAGAATCCGAACGCGCACTTCAGCAAGGGCGCGACGCTGGAGCAGGTGCTGGGCTCGAAGATGATCTCGACGCCGCTGCGGCTCTTCATGTGCTCGCCCATCACCGACGGCGCCGCCGCCGTCCTCGTCGCCTCCGAAGCGCGCGCGCGCACGCTCACCGACACGCCCGTGTGGATCCGCGGCACCGGGCAGGCGCTGGACGGCTTTCAGCTCACGTCGCTCCACGAGGACTACGCGCACTGGCCCGCGATGAAGCGCGCGGCGGACGCGGCGTACGCGATGGCCGGCGTGGGGCCGAAGGACGTCGATCTCGCCGAAGTGCACGACTGCTTCTCCATCGCCGAGCTGATCGCCTACGAGGAGCTGGGCTTCTGCAAGAAGGGTGAGGCCGGGCGATTCGTGCAGGACGGCCGCAGCGACTACGGGGGCGACGTCGTCGTGAACCCGCGCGGCGGTCTCATCGGCTGCGGCCATCCCCTCGGGGCGACGGGCGTGGCGCAGGCGGCGGAGGTCTTCGTCCAGCTCCGCGGCGAAGCGGGTGCCCGCCAGGTCCCCGCCGCCGGCCTCGGCCTCACCCACAACAATAGCGGTATGGGCGAACACCTCGTCATGATCTACGGAAAAGATGCGGGCCGCCGATAACGGCCCATCTGCTTCGTCAGCTCGTCGGGCCACGGGGCCTCTCCTCGCTTCCTCGCATCTGGACCGTTCTCGACGCCCCGAGCTCACCGCCCCGACTTCGTCGGCGTTCCAGGGGAATCGAGTCGCGACGCGGTGATGGACGTCGCGGTTCTCGGGCCCGGGCGGATTGGGCGGCAGATCGCGCTCGCGTTCGCGCTCGGTGGCGGCCAGGTGCGCCTCGTCGACTTCAAGCCGCGCGCGGACGTCGAGATGCAGGCCGTCTTCGCCGATGCGCGCCGCGAGATCGCGCGCGATCTCCGGCTCATGGCGGACGAGCAGGTGATCGAGCCCGCGCAGGTCGAAGCCGCGCTGGCGCGCATCCAGGATCACGTCGGACTCGACGGGCTCCGCGGTGTGGGATTCGTGCAGGAGGCGCTGCCCGAGCTGATCGACCTCAAGCGCGAGACGTTCGCGCGGCTCAGCGCGGCCGTGGACGACGACACCATCATCGCGTGCGGGAGCTCGACGATCTCGCCGAAGCACCTCGTCGACTCCGTCACGCATCCGGAGCGTTTCGTCGCCGCGCACTGGCTGAATCCCGCGCACATCATCCCGCTGGTCGAGGTGGTCGCGGGACCGGGCACGTCCGAGGCGACGGTCGAGACGGTGTTGAAGCTCCTGGAAGGGCTCGGGAAGACGCCGGTCCGCTGCGGCGACTCGCCCGGGTTCATCGGGCCACGGCTCCAGGTGCTCCTGATGAACGAGGCGGTGCGGCTCGTGGAGGAGGGCGTGGCCAGGCCGGAAGACGTCGACAAGGCGTTCAAGGCGGGCATGGGCTTTCGTTACGGGACCATCGGCATCTTCGAATTCATCGACTGGGGCGGCGTCGACATCCTGCATCGCGCGAGCGGCTTCATGGCAAAGGCGATGAACGACGACCGGTTTCGCGCCGCGAAGCTCGTGGACGAAAAGGTCGCGAAGAACGAGCTTGGCCCGAAGACGGGCCGCGGCTTCTTCGACTACGAGGGCGACAAGCGTGAGACGTTCGAGACTGAGAAGCTGCGCGCGCTGCTCCGGCAGCTCAAGCGGCAGCG